>JANLQT010000559.1:0-2139 GCA_031368035.1 Rhodobacterales bacterium
GGCGCGCCATCGCCTCGGCCCGCAGCCGCGCCAGGCGGGCGGCGGCGCTTTCGGCGGCAGGCAGGGCTTCGGGCATCAAGACCGGACGCGGGGCGGCGACAGCAACGGCGTCAGCAAAGACAGGCTGCGGCGCTGGGTGCGGCACGGCGTGCGCTACAGGGGCAGGGGCGGTGGCGGTGGCGGCGACTGCCGGGGCATCCTCGACCCGCAAGGTCACGCCGTTGCCATTGTCCTGAATCTTCGCCTCGACCCGGCGCTGAATTTCGCGCTCGGCAATGCGGTGCAGCATGGCGGCATCGGGCACCGGCGGTTCGGCCCCAAAATAGCGGTCGTCGGCGGCCAGATCGCGGAAGTACTCCGCAATTGCCTTCATCGTGTTGAATGGCTCGTCGAACCCCTCCAGCGTGCAGCTGAAGGTTCCGTAAGAAACCGTGAGAATTTTACTGGCAACGATCATCGAGAGGCTCGCTTCATGCCCAATGGATGCTGTCAAACTGCCGGGTCGTCTGTTCTATTCCGTGGACAAATAGGGGTCTTTTGAAGGATTGATTGTGGCCCCTGACCCCTTGGATTGCCGCAATTTGGAAAACAGTATCGACATGGAAGCGGTGATTGTCCAATCCCAAGCGGGTGTGACGCTGGCCGGCGGCAGCCGATTTAGTGCTGGCCTGCTTGCGCGCGCGCGAATATGGGCCCCAAGGCTGGTGGCGGCGGATGGCGGGGCGGACCGGCTGCTGGCTTTGGGGGCCCGGCCCGAGGCGGTGATCGGGGATTTCGATTCGGTCTCGGCCAAGGCGCAGGCGCAACTGGCGGGGCGGCTGTTTCCGATTCGCGAACAGATGACCACCGACTTCGACAAGGCGCTGCGCTCGATTGACGCGCCTTTCGTGCTGGGTCTGGGCTTTGCCGGGCAACGGCTGGACCACGGTCTGGCGGTGCTGAACGGGCTGGTGCGCCACCCCGAGCAGCGCTGCCTGATCCTGTCGGGCACCGATGTGGTGTTTCTGGCGCCCTTGGAGATGCGGCTGGATCTGCCCGTCGGCAGCCGGATCAGCCTGTTCCCGATGGGGCCGGTGACCGGGCAAAGCGAGGGGCTGCGCTGGCCTCTTCAGGGGCTGGACTTCGCGCCGGACGGACTGATCGGCACCTCCAACGCCGTCACCGGGCCAGTGCGGCTGGCGTTTTCGGCGCGAAAGATGCTGGTCATATTGCCTCTGGCGGCACTTGAAGCAGCGCTAAGCGGCCTTGGCGTGCTGCCAGATGTTCGCGGTGGATGACGTAAAGCCCGGCGCCGGTGATGATCCCTATGCCCGCCAGCGTCAGCGCATTGGGGAAGGTGCCCCAGACCAGATAGCTGAGCGCGACCGCAAACACGATCTCAAGGTAATGCAGCGGCGCGAGGGTCGAGACCGGGGCGTATTTCAGCGCAAATGTCATGCACAGGTGGCTGACCGCGGCCCAGACCCCCACGCCCAGCAGCCAGATCCAGGCCACCCCCTGCGGCATCACCGGGTCCAGTGCGGGCCAGCCGGTGCCATGGGCGGCCCAGATCAGCGGCACGGTGATCGCAGAGCCCCAAAGCGAGGTATGAAGCTGCATCGTCACCGGATGCATGCGCGGCGCCAGCGCCTGGGTGACGATCTCGTAGAAGGAAAACAGCACCGCCGTGCCCAGCGGGAACAGCGCGGCAGGACCCAAGTGTGCGAGGCTCGGCTGGAGGACCAGCATCGCCCCGCCCAACCCGACAACCGACGCCGCCAGCCGCCTTGGCCCGATCGGCTGACCGAACAGCACACGGCCCAGCACCATCAGGATGAACGGCATCACGAACACGATGGCCAACGCATCCGGCAGCGGCATGATCGCCACGCCCGAGACGAAACAGAAGGTCGAGCCGATCAGGAACAGCGCCCGAGCAAGGCTGAGCGCGTGATCCCGCACGCTGGCCTGCCAGGGGCTGCCGACGATCAGCGCCACCGGAATCATGCAGGCCAGTTGCACCACGAAGCGGGCCATGGTGATCTGGCCGACCGGAATGGTGTCTGTCGCCAGTTTCGAAGACACGTCGAGGAATTGCGACAGGGCGCAGAAGGCCAGCATCAGAAGGATGCCAAGCTGGGTGCGGTCGGTCATGCGCGG
>JANLQT010000619.1:0-3605 GCA_031368035.1 Rhodobacterales bacterium
CACCGGCGACGGATGCAAGCGCGACGCGGATGGATATTACTGGATCACCGGCCGGGTCGATGATGTGATCAACGTCTCGGGTCACCGCATGGGCACCGCCGAGGTCGAAAGCGCGCTGGTCTCACACAAGGACGTGGCCGAGGCCGCGGTGGTCGGCTTCCCGCACGACATCAAGGGCCCGGGCATCTACGCCTACGTCACGCTCAACGCGGGCGAAGACCCGTCAGACGCAGTGCGCGCCGAACTGGTCAAATGGGTCCGCAAGGAAATCGGGCCGATCGCCACTCCCGACGTGATCCACTTCGCGCCGGGCCTGCCCAAGACCCGCTCGGGCAAGATCATGCGCCGCATCCTGCGCAAGATCGCCGAGAATGACTTTGGCAGCCTGGGCGATACTTCGACCCTGGCTGATCCGGCGGTGGTCGATGACCTGATCGCGAACCGCATGAACAAGGGCTGACCTGCCCGGCAGCGGCCAGACGGCCGCCTGCCCGCGCACCAGTTGTCAGTTTGGTCCGGCCTCGTGCCAGGACAAGCAAGATCAAAGAGATGCGGAGGGCTTGCAGCCCGCGTCCCTTTGCACGGCACCGACCCGTATCGCGCGTTTGGCGATGACGGGACGGCAAGACCCCGAATGCCCCGCTGACCGGCTCCGTGCCGGGGATTGTGGGCCAAGGGGAAGAACGAAGAGATTGGCGCGCGGGCAGGCAAAGCCCCAAGCGCCGGCAGAGGGAAACGCCGGTCGCACGGCAGAACGATAGGGAGGCCCTAGATGGCTACAGTGAATGCAAACGTCAGCGCGCGAGCGCGGCCGATGACGGCAGAAGAGCGGAAGGTGATCATTGCCTCTTCTGCCGGGACGATCTTTGAGTGGTATGACTTCTACCTGTATGGTTCGCTGGCCGCGATCATCGGGGCGCAGTTCTTCACCGCATTTCCGGAATCCACGCGCAACGTCTTTGCGCTGCTGGCCTTCGCGGCGGCTTCATCGTGCGCCCGTTCGGCGCGCTGGTGTTCGGCTCCCTCGGCGACCTGATCGGACGGAAGTACACCTTCCTGATGACCATCATGATCATGGGCCTTTCGACGTTTCTGGTCGGCCTGCTGCCGGGTTACCAATCCTGGGGCGTGGCGGCACCGATCATTCTGATCGGCCTGCGCATGCTGCAGGGCCTGGCGCTGGGCGGCGAATATGGCGGCGCTGCCGTCTATGTGGCCGAACATGCGCCGCAGAACCGGCGCGGCTATTACACCTCGTTCATCCAGACCACGGCGACGCTGGGTCTGCTGTTGTCGCTGGTGGTCATCCTGGTGGTGACCGGGACCATCAACGCCAACTTCGCCACGGTCGCGCAGTTCAATCTGGACGGCACGCCGCAACTGGACGCCAAGGGCATGCAGATCATGCTGGAGCCGTTCAAGGCCTGGGGCTGGCGCATCCCGTTCATCGGGTCGATCTTCCTGCTGCTGATCTCGCTGTATATCCGCCTGCAGATGAACGAATCCCCCGCCTTCAAGAAGATGAAGGACGAAGGTTCGGCCTCCAAGGCGCCGCTGCGCGAAGCGTTCGGCAACTGGAAATACGGCAAGATCGCCCTGATCGCGCTGTTCGGTCTGACCGCCGGGCAGGCTGTGGTGTGGTACTCGGGCCAGTTCTATGCCCTGTTCTTCATCCAGAACGTCATCAAGGTGGACGCGTTCTCGGCCAACGTCTTTGTGGCCTGGTCGCTGATCCTTGGGACCGGCGGCTTTCTGTTCTTCGGGTCATTGTCGGACCGGATCGGCCGCAAGCCGATCATTCTGGGCGGCTGCCTGATCGGCGCGCTGACCTTCTTCCCGGCGTTCAAGTTGCTGACGGAAGTGGCCAACCCCGCGCTGTTTGCAGCGCAGGAAACCAATGTCACCGTGACGGCTGACCCGGCGAACTGCTCGTTCCAGTTCAACCCGGTCGGCACGGCGAAGTTCACCAACTCTTGCGACATCGTGAAAGCGCTGCTGTCCAAAACCTCGGTCAACGCGGTGACGATTGCGGCCGGTCCGGGCACGATCGCGTCGGTTCAGGTCGGCGATACCGTGATCCCGGCCTATGATGGCGCTGCCAACGTGGCCGGGATTGCTGCTGGCAAGGCCGCAGTGGCCGCCGCCAACGCAGCGATCGACCCTGCCGCCGTGACGGCGATGGCTGGGGCGCAAAAAGCGCTCGGCGCTGCCAAGACGGCGGTTGCCGATGCGGAAAAGGCGCTGAAGGCAGCGGCTGACGATGCGGCCAAGGCCACCGCCCAAGCGGCGCTGGATGCGGCCAATGCGGCGCTGGCCCCGGCACAAGCGGCACTCGACGCCGCCCGTGCTGCGGTTCCGGCCGACTTGCTGGCCGCCTTCGACACCGCCACCGCCGATCTGGCGAAGGCAAGCGGCGTCGCCGGTGCCTTCACCGGCGCCGTGAACAAGGCCCTGGGGGCTGCGGGGTATCCGCTGGTCGCCGCGGACAACACCACCGTCGCCAAGGCCAATGGGTTCTTCGACATCTTCAAGGTGCAGAACCTGAAAGTCATTGCGATCCTGACCTTCTTCATCGTGCTGGTGACGATGGTCTATGGCCCGATCGCGGCCATGCTGGTGGAGCTTTACCCCACCCGCATCCGCTATTCCGGCCTGTCGCTGCCCTATCACATCGGCAACGGCTGGTTCGGCGGGCTGCTTCCGGCAACGGCCTTCGCGATCTCGGCCCAGGCGGGCAACATCTATGCCGGCCTGTGGTATGCGGTGATCGTGGCGGGCGCGACGGTGATCATCGGGACGATCTTCGTGCCGAATGGCACGCACAAGAAGTCGATCTTCACCGAAGACTGAGACCAGAAGACCGATATCTGAAAACCCGGGCCGTGGCGCAAGCCACGGCCCGTTGCCTTACCGGCGGCGCAGGCGCTGCCAAAGCATCCAAAGCCCCAGCACGACGGCGAGGATGACCAGATTGGCAATCAGCCCGATCAGAATGGCTGGCACCGCTGGTCCCGCGCCCCCCATCGTCACCGGTAGCAGCACCGCCACGAACACGCAGCCCGCCAGCAAAGGCAGGTTGCCCCCCGTCTGTCCGCGGTTGCGGTCCCAGACATAGACCAGCGCGATCAGCATCACGATGCGGAACGGGTCCATCAGCTGGGCCTCAAGGATTTGCAGCATCATTTTCTCTCCGCGAAAGGGTCTTCAGGATAAAGCACTCGGGCGAGGGAAAGGCCCATGGGCGGCGCCACCGGGCCGCACTGGGCGCGATCGCGGGCGTGCAGCGCCTCGCCCATGCGGTCCGGAGGCCAGGCCCCGGCGCCTACGCGTTCAAGGCTGCCGACGATCGAGCGGACCTGATTGTGCAGGAACGACCGCGCGCGCAGGTGGAAGCGGAACTCGGTGCCGCCATCCACGGCAAGTTCCTCGATGCGGATTTCGTCCAGCGTCTTGACCGGGCTTTGCGCCTGGCAATAGGCCGAGCGGAAGGTGGTGAAGTCGTGTTTGCCGATCAGATGCCTGGCCGCATCGCGCATCGCCTCGCCGTTCAACCCGGTGTGAACCGGCCAGACCCGGCCCCGTTCCAGCACCGGAGGGGCGCGGCG
>JANLQT010000631.1:0-2315 GCA_031368035.1 Rhodobacterales bacterium
ATATCCTGGCTGACCATGTTCTGTGCGAGGTTCTCAAGGGGCCACGCGTCTTTGCGGATGAGACCAGCCTTCCCACCCTTGCCCCCGGCACCGGCGCCACGAAGACAGCCTGGCTCTGGGCCTATGCCCGCGATGACAGCACCTTTGGCGGGAGCGGCCCGCCCATGGTGGCCTATCGGTTCGAAGACAGCCGGTCCGGCGATTGCGTGCTGCGGCACCTCCATGGCTACGGCGGCATCCTGCAGGTGGACGGCTATGCCGCCTACAACAAGCTGGTGCGCAAGGGCGGCAGCAATGACGGCCCACGACTGGCTGGGTGCTGGGCCCATAGCCGGCGACGGTTCTATGAACTCCACGCCGCCGGTGACAGCCGCGTCGCCACCACCACGGTCGAGCGGATGGCCGACCTGTGGAAGCTTGAGGCCGAGATTCGCGGGAAATGCCCCCAAGTACGTGCTGCCGCCCGTCAGGCCGTCTCGGTGCCGATCGTCGCCGAACTGTTCTCCCTCTGGCAGAAGACCCTGCCGTGTATCTCGGGGAAATCGAAGCTGGCCGAGGCCCTGCGCTATGCCATCGCCCGACGGGAGATCTTCGAGCGATTCCTCACCGACGGCCTGATCGAACTCGACTCCAACATCGTCGAGCGCGCCATCCGGCCCCAGACCATCACGAGAAAAAACAGCCTGTTCGCCGGATCTGATGGCGGCGGTCGGACATGGGCCACCATCGCCACGCTCCTGCGAACCTGCAAAATGAACAACGTCGACCCCGTCGCGTGGCTGACCCAGACGCTGGAACGCATCGCCAACCAATGGCCGAGTGCCGAAATCAACGATCTCATGCCTTGGAATTACAAAGCCTGAACGGCCGCGGCTTCCCGCTTACGTTCGAGTTCGCCAATGCGGAAATTCATCGACGTCATTGTGCAGGAGTGGCTCTTGTTGCCAGCATATTGCATGTATTGATCGGATCTACGCACCTTTTGCGCCGAGAATGGAAGCTGTCGAGGTCGTACCATCTGCAAAGTGCCCACGGCTGATGGCAAAGACCAATCAGCCGGCCACGCAGACGAACCCAAGCCCAAATTGCGGCGGTTTCAGTGGCGGCAAGACATCGTCCTTTGAGTTAAGCTATTTCAGAACTTCGGTCAGGACAAACTCTTCCGGATCGCCCTGGACCACCACTTCGCGGACCATGCCGATGCCTTGAACATAGTATTTGTTGGCCAACACGTTGGGCTCGTCCGGAGTCCATTCCTTGGTTTGCAATGCGTCGGGATAAGTGCCGGAGGGCGTTTTCACCGGCTTGGAAAGGCTCACGACCTCTGCATGATCATTTGTATAGGTGTTGACCAGAGCATGGCCCTGCACGGGGATTGCTTCCATGACAAGGCTGGGAATGGCGCCATCGATTCCGGTTTTCCAGCCCTCAACTTTGGCCACATCGCCGTTCTCGGCAAGCTCCTGCACGTCTTCGCCAAAATACCAGACGTTGCCCGCCCGGTCCTGTGCATAGTAGGCGATGGTTCGGTCGGTGGGCCTGCCGCCCTGTGAAACCAGCTCCTCGACCACCAGGCATTCGACACCGGCGATCTTGCGCGTCTTGTCAGTGACCGTGACCGTCAGGCCAGCTGGACTGCCCACCAAGTTGCCACTGTAGTTCATCACTGTGCCGGGGGTTAACGGCAGCCACGGGTTGGTCACTGCGGTGGTGAAATTGGCAGGATCAAGGGCTTGGTCGGAGACTGCCGGAAGGGCAACAAGCACCAGGCTCGAGGCAAAAAGAAAGCTGCGGAAGGTCATGATATTCTCCAGGGGGTTGAGGGCTTTTATGGGGCGCGCAGAATACTTGCGGGGCGTGTGCGGGTGACGGCGAAAAGGGAAAGGCCGATGGCAAAGCCCGAGGTCACGATGACAAAGGCCGACATGGCGGCAAGACCGCCAAGCGGCAGGGTCAAAAGCGGCGGTTTCAGGTTGAAGAACAGGCCCAGCACCTTGACGGCCAACATCCCAAGGCCAGTACCGATAGGGATGCCAAATGTCAGCGCGGCCAGCACAACGGCTCCGCCCTCCAGCGCCGGGGCGGCAAGGATCTGGCGGGTTTCGGCGCCGATGGTCTGGAGTATTGCGAATTCCCGCCGCCGTTCAAGCACCAGAAACGCGCCAAGCACCGACACACCGAGGGCTGCGATCAGGCTGGCGCCCATGGCTTCGATCAACCGCAGTCCCTCGAGGTTCAAGGCTGTCAGCCCGCGCTGATTGGGTGAAGCCTGAGTGGCCGCGACGAATTTCTGTGCCAAGGGGCCGGTGGACAGC
>JANLQT010000669.1:0-2043 GCA_031368035.1 Rhodobacterales bacterium
TACTCCCGCCGCCCCTACCGGCCCCGCCCGCGTCTCGACCACGTTGGCCGAGGCCAAACGCCTGCAGGAGATCGTCAAGGTTCAGCGCGCCAAGCTGGCGTTCGAACGAGAGCAGGGTCAGTTGATAGAAACCGTCGCCGCAACCCGCACGGTGTTCGCCCGCGCCCGTGCCGAACGCGACGCCCACATGGCTTGGGTCCAACGCACCGCACCGCTGCTGGCCGCCGAAGTCGGGGCCGATCCGCGCGCCACCTTTGCTGCCCTTGACCGGATGATGCGCGAACATCTCGAATACCTGGCTGACATGCCGCTGGGGAGCTTTGGAGATGGTGCCTGAGATTGACCTCGCCTGGCGTCGCGGCATCCGCCCTGAGCCGCCGATTCCGGTGTCAGACTGGGCCGACCGCAATCGCATCCTGCCACCGACCTCGGCAGAACCGGGGCGCTGGCGCACGGATCGCACGCCCTATCTGCGCGCGGTGATGGACGCCCTGTCCACCTCCAGCCCCTATGAACGCGTCGTGCTGATGAAAGGCGCACAGACCGGCGGTTCAGAGGCTGGGCTGAACTGGCTGGGGTATATCATCCAGAACGCTCCGGGCATCGCCATGCTGGTCATGCCGTCGCTCGACATGGTGCGCCGCAACACCACCGTCCGGATTGATCCGCTGATCGAAGCCACACCTGCTTTGCGTGACCTGGTGTCGGCCCCGAGGTCACGCGATGCCGGAAACAGCCTGTTCCGCAAATCCTTCCCCGGTGGCCAGTTGGTGATGACCGGGGCAAACAGCGCGGTGGGCCTGCGCTCCACCCCGGTGCGCTACCTGTTCCTCGACGAGGTGGACGGCTATCCCGGCGATGCCGATAGTGAGGGCGATCCGGTCGATCTGGCGATCCAGCGCACCACGACCTTCCGGGGGCGGCGCAAGATCTACATGGTCTCGACGCCGACTCTGAAGGGTCATTCCCGCATCGAGGCAGCCTTCCTGGACAGCAACCAGCAGTATTTCCATGTCCCCTGCCAGCATTGCGGCGACATGGCCCCGATCACCTGGGCGCGCATCCGTTGGCCCGAGGGGCAGCGCGACGCGGCCTATCTGGTCTGCGAAGTCTGTGGCGGCGTCCATCTTGAGCACGAAAAGCCGCGCCTCACGTCTGCCGGTGAATGGCGCCCCTCGGCGCTGGGCGATGGCCGCACGGCAGGGTTCCACTTGTCATCGCTCTATTCCCCTTGGGAAACTTGGGCCGAAATCGCACAGGAACATGCGCGCGTCGCCAAGGATCCCGCGCGGTTGCAGGTCTGGGTCAACACAAAATTGGGCGAGTCCTGGGAGGACCAGGCGGGCGACACCGTCCCTGCCGATCCCCTCATGGCCCGGCGCGAGGATTGGGGCAACGACCTCGCCCCAGGCGTGGCCGTACTGACGGCGGGCGTCGATGTGCAAGGCGACCGGATCGAAGTGCAGGTTGTCGGCTGGGGCCGCGACGAGGAGGCATGGGTCACCGACTACCGTGTTCTGTGGGGCGACCCTTCCGGCCCGCGCCTGTGGTCCGATCTCGATGGAGTTCTGAACGGCACCTATGGCGACCTGCCAGTGCGCGCCGTCGCGGTGGACACCGGCGGCCACCACACCAAGATGGCCTACGAATTCTGTCGCACCCGCCTCGCCCGCCGCATCTGGGCGATCAAGGGCCGTGGTGGCCCCGCAATCCCCGTGTGGCCGCGCCGCCCCACCCGCACCAACAAGGGCAAGATCCCGTTGTTCATCGTCGGCGTGGATGCCGTGAAGGACGCCGTCTTTGCCCGCCTGAAACTGTCCCAACCCGGCCCCGGCGCCATCCACTTCCCCCGCCGCCTCGACGCCGACTATTTCCGCCAACTGACCGCCGAACGCGTCGTCACCCGTTTTGAGAAGGGCCGCCCGATCCGCTCCTGGCAACCCAAGCGCGACGGCGAACGCAACGAGGCGCTGGACACGTTCGTCTATGCCCACGCCGCCCTGCATGGGCTGATCAGCATGGGGATGCGGCTGAACGAGGAGG
>JANLQT010000516.1:0-1827 GCA_031368035.1 Rhodobacterales bacterium
AGCGTCAGCCCAAGAAACCGCAAGGCGCGGCGCATCATTCGGCCGCAACGCGGCGGGGCTTCAGCATGTCTTTCAGGTAACGTCCGGTGTGGCTGGTGTCGACCTTGGCGACCTGCTCGGGCGTGCCGGCCGCCACGATCCGACCACCGCCATCGCCGCCTTCCGGCCCGATGTCGATGATCCAGTCGGCGGTCTTGATGACATCAAGATTGTGCTCGATCACCACGACCGAATTGCCCTGATCCACCAAGGCGTGCAGCACTTCCAGCAGCTTGCGCACATCGTCGAAATGCAGGCCGGTGGTCGGCTCGTCAAGGATATACAGCGTTCGCCCGGTGGCGCGACGCGACAGTTCCTTGGACAGCTTCACCCGCTGCGCCTCGCCGCCGGACAGCGTCGTCGCTTGCTGGCCGACCTTGATGTAGCCAAGGCCGACCTCGCACAGCGCAACCATCTTCTCGCGGATCGCCGGAACCGCCTGGAAAAAGTCCTTGGCGTCTTCACAGGTCATATCAAGAACGTCCGCGATGCTTTTGTTCTTGAACTTGATTTCCAAAGTCTCGCGGTTATAGCGGTGACCCTTGCAGGTCTCGCAGGTCACATAGACATCCGGCAGGAAATGCATCTCGATCTTGATGACGCCGTCGCCCTGGCAGGCCTCGCACCGGCCCCCCTTGACGTTGAAACTGAACCGCCCGGACAGATAGCCGCGCGCTTTGGCCTCGGGCAGGCCCGCGAACCAGTCGCGGATCGGGGTGAAGGCGCCGGTATAGGTCGCGGGATTTGACCGAGGTGTCCGGCCAATCGCCCGCTGGTCGATGTCGATGACCTTGTCGAGATGTTCAAACCCCCTGATCGTCTCACACGGCGCCGGGGTTTCATGCGCGCCGTTCAGGCGCATCGCTGCGGTCTTGTACAGCGTCTCGACGGTCAGCGTCGATTTGCCGCCGCCCGAAACCCCGGTCACGCAGACAAACATGCCCAGCGGAAATTCGGCCGTCATGTCTTTGAGGTTGTTCCCCGTCGCCCCGACCACGGTCAGGCTTTTCCCGCTGCCCTTCCGCCGGACCTTGGCAATCGGGATCGCCCGCGCGCCGGACAGGTATTGCCCGGTCAAGCTCGCCGGATTGGCCATGATCTCGGCCGGAGTGCCCTGCGCCACCACCTGCCCCCCATGCACCCCCGCGCCGGGGCCAAAGTCGAAAACATAATCCGCCTCGCGGATGGCATCCTCGTCATGTTCGACCACCAGCACGGTGTTGCCCGCATCGCGCAGGTTCTTCAGCGTGGTCAAGAGCCGGTCGTTGTCGCGCTGGTGCAGGCCGATGCTGGGTTCGTCCAGCACATACAGAACCCCGGTCAGACCCGAGCCGATCTGTGACGCCAGCCGGATGCGCTGGCTTTCGCCGCCCGACAAAGTCCCGGCATTGCGGCTCATCGTCAGATAGTTCAGCCCGACATTCACAAGGAATCCAAGACGTTCGCGGATTTCCTTCAGGATCGCCTTGGCAATCTCGTTCTGCTGGCCGGTCAGCGTTGCGGGCACCCCACCTATCCAGTCATGCGCCTCTTGAATGGACATCTGCACCACCTGCCCGGCATGCAGGCCGGCGATTTTCACCGCCAGGGCCTCGGGCCGCAGCCGGTAGCCTTGGCAGGTGCCGCAGGGGCGGTTGTTCTGGAACCGCTCCATCTCTTCGCGGCTCCAGGCGCTGTCCGTCTCTTTGTAGCGGCGTTCAAGATTGGGAATCACCCCTTCAAACACCCGCTTGACCTCGTAAACCCGCCCGCCTTCGTCATAGCGAAACTGGATTTCCTCGCCCTTGG
>JANLQT010000703.1:0-20365 GCA_031368035.1 Rhodobacterales bacterium
TGCGCGCGTCGATGCCGGCTTGGGTCTTGGGGATCAGCAGGGTCTCGCCGGTGCCGATCAGGTTCTGTTTCGCCTCGGCAAAGGGGCGGAAGTCGCGGTCGTAGGCGGCGTAGGCGGATGGGTGGTCCGGGGCCCGCGACAGCGCGCAGGCCAGAAGATAGGCGCCGACCACGGCAAGAGAGGAGCCCTGCCCCGTCAGGAACGAGGGGGCAGCGGCGGCGTCGCCGACCAGCGCGACGCGGCCCCTGGTGTAGGCAGGCAAACGGATCTGTTTGACCTGGTCACAATAGAGATCCGGGGCACGGTCCATCGCGTCCAGCATCGCCGGGACTTGCCAGCCCCAGTCGGCAAAGCCGTCGCGGAACAGGGCGCGCTGGACGGCGGGATCGGCGCCCTGTGCGCGGGACAGCGGCGGGTGGGCCATGGTGAAGAAGACATGCACCGGGTTGTCCCGGCGCGTGGCCACCAGCGTGAACAGCTTGCCGGGGGTATTGGCTGCCACAGCCTCGTCCTGAAGGGCGAAGGTGTTGGGCAGATCGAAGGCGGCAAAGCAGAAGCCGATGTGCCGGTCGAACTGGTTTTCCGCCCGGTGCTGGGCCGGTGCTGGGCCGGCGCTGGAGCGGGCGCGAAGAGCTGGCCGTGGCGGCGATTCGGCGGGAACTGGCGGCGCACCCGCTGTCGGTGCGCGATCAGGGCGATCTGCGGGCCGAGCTGCTGGATTGTCTGGCGCAATCCGCCGTGCGGGCGGCGGCAGTGGCGGCGACGGTTCTGGTGGTGTTCGGGGAATATGTCGCCGACACCGGGCATGCTCCGGAGGTTTTTCGCGCGCGGCTTGCGGAAGGGGAACCTTTGGAAATCCCCGCGATTCTGTCGCGGGCGATGGACCGGGGCGAGATCGAGGCCGGGACGCTGAAACCGGTCGTGGCCACGCTGGTGACCACGCTGTTCCGGCATCATGTGATGATGACCCTGCAGGCACCCGCGCCGGAGCTGTGCCGACAATGGGTGGATGACATCTTTCTGCCGCTGGTGCGAAAATCTGCCGCCTAGTCGCGGCGGCGGCCAAAGATGGCGCGGCCGATACCATAGCCGATTTCAAAGGCGGTCTGCGCCAAGGGCTCGATCGGGGGGGGCGGCGGGCGCACCGGCGCGGCGAGCGGAGCGGGGGTTCGGCCCCCGGCGAAGCGGATCGCCACCAGAAGCGCGGCGAGGGCCAAAAAGCCCGCGCCCATCAGCACGCAGGCGATCAGGCTGCCGAAATGAGCGGCCAGGGCCAGATAGCCGGCGGCGACCAGAAAGCCGGCCCCCAGCACGGCCAGACCTGCCGCGATCAGGGCCACGACCAAGTTTATCGCCATGTCGCGGCCCGCCGCCTTGGCCATTTCGATACCGGCGCGCAAGAGCCCCATGAAGTTACCGCCGGGTCAGGGCGCCGAGCAGAAGGCCGATGCCCGCCGCGATGCCCAGGGCAAGATAAGGATTGGCGGTGACGGCCTGATGCAGGTTGGCGTCCGCCTCGTGCGACTTGCGGCCGGCATAGGCGCGGGCGTCGTGCATGGCCTGACCCATGCCATCGGCCATGGCATCCTTGCTTTCAGAGGCCTTGGCGTAGGTTTCCGACGCCAGACGCGACACTTCGGCGCGCAGAGCGGCCAGATCGGCCATAAGCGTTGCGTAATCGGGAAGATCAGTGATGGGTTCGCGGGCCATGTCAGGCTCCTGACTGTCGGTTGCGTTGTGTTCGATATATAGGGCCCTGCTTTGACCAATAAAAGGCCGCGGCATGGCCGGACCATTGTTGGACCCTGCGCCCTGCCGCCGCACTGATCAGAGTTAGTGCTGGTCGTTCGGTGCAGGGGTTTTGGGATGGCGCACGGAGTTGCCGCCGTCGATGATGGCCTGGATCAGCGCCGCGACGCCCCGGTGAATTTCGATCCCTTCAATGTCGTGCGGCATATTGGCGTGGGCGTGCGCCGCATCGGCGAGGACGCCCATGATCTCGGCCTCGGTCAAGACCTTGCGGTCGTTCAATGCCAGCAGCAACGATTCGCATATGGTCAGGGCAGCGATGCCGGACACGTTCGACGTAGTTGGCATTGTGTTACTTCCTTCCAGAAAACAGGAGTAAGCTGCCCGAGGTCGGGTTAAGCCGGCATTGGCTTTGGCCACTCTGACAGGTTGAAAGGTTACGGGATTGATCTGGGTCAATGACACGCCTTCAAGACGTGGCACTAGGTGGATCTAGTCTTGATTGCGCCGCACGTCCCTAGCTATCGGAAAAGAAGCATGCCGCACAGTCCCTTTGCCCGCAAGCTTTCGGCTTTTGTTGCCCTGTCGGACGAGGACCTGGGCGCGTTGTCGGCCCTGTACGCGCGCCGCCGCAAGTTTCCGCCAGGACGCGACATGATCTATCAGGGCCAGAAAGACCAATGCGCCTATATCGTCGCCGAGGGTTGGGCCTGTTCATACAAGAACCTTGCCAATGGCAGCCGCCAGGTTATCGGGTTCAAGATTCCGGGCGATTTTCTGGGGTTGCGGTCAGTGCTGCTGCGCACGTCGGACCACAATGTTGAGCCGGTCACGATGGTCGAAGCCTCGGAAATCCTGGCGAGCGATTTGCTCAATGCCTTCGCAGAGCGGCCGCGCTTGTCCACCGCGGTGCTCTGGGCCGCGTCACGCGATGAAGCCATGCTGGTCGAGCATCTGGTGGGCCTTGGGCGGCGCAATGCCACCGAACGCACCGCGCATTTCCTGCTTGAGATGGCGGCGCGGCTGAAACTGGTCGGGCTTGGCACCAAGGCGGGATACGCCTGCCCGCTGTCGCAATATCTGATCGCGGATGCGCTGGGGTTAAGCGCGGTGCATGTCAACCGCGTGCTGCGTGAGTTGCGCGAGGCCGGGCTGGTGACGTTCAAGGATGGCAGGGTGACGTTTGATGATTTTGACGGGCTGGTGGCGCTTGCCGATTTTGACCGGGCCTATCTGGACCACGATGGTCCGCTGCTGAAATAGCGGGGGCGCCTAGCCCAGCGCGAGCGTCGCGGAGGCAAGCTCTTTGGCGCAGACATCATCGCGCCAGTCAGCATGGGCTTTTTCGGCAGCTTGCAGGTGAAGCAGGGCGGTGTCTTTGCCCGGCCCAGACGCCGCGAGCGCGCAGGCTGACCTGATGGATTTCATCTGGTCGGAAATCGAGGTCGCTATATTCAGCGCCATCACGCCGATCCTTTTGCCAAAAGAGAAAACCGTGAAGTCGCCGGAGCCCGGTGTTAGGGCGATCACCGGGTTCCGACGCTTCACAAGCACTCGTTACGCAAGCGGCACCTTTGGGGTTGCCATGCTTATCTTCGCACTTTTGCCCCGGGCCCGAACTGATCCATGTGAGCGTGCCAGATGTTTACCGACAGGATTCAGGCCCGGAAGCGGACGAGGTTATTGAGTCGGGGTGATGAAAATCTCGACCCGGCGGTTCATCGCGCGGCCATCGGCGGTGGCGTTGCTGGCGATGGGCTGAGCCTCGCCCCTGCCGGTATAGCTGAGCCGCGCCGAGGCCAGACCGTCGGCGATCAGGATGCGCGAGACTGACAGCGCGCGGCGCATCGACAGATCGTCATTGAAGGCCATGGAGCCGACATTATCGGTATGGCCCACCACCAGAACGGTCGAACGACTGTGCGTCTGCAGGTTTTTCGAGATCGCGTTCAACGCGCTGAGAAAGCCCGAATTCACCACGTCAGAGCCGGTGGGGAAGGTCACGTTTTCCGGCAGGATCACGGTGAGCATGTTGCCAGAGGTGCCAACCTGCGCGCCGGTCCCCGAAAGCGAGCGTTCCAGCTCGGCCTTTTGGGTGGCCATGTCGGCGCCAATCGCGCCGCCCACCGCCGCGCCGACCACGCCGCCGATCAGCGTCCCGGTCTGGGTGTGGCCGCTGACCGCATCGCCAAGCGCCGCGCCCGCCACGCCGCCGATCAGCGCGCCGTTGACCTGCTGGTTCATGCTGCCGTCCGGATTGGTGCAGGCCGCAAGCGAAAATGTCACAGCGGCAATTGCCGCCAGCGTCAGAGGAGATGTCATCGGGTGTTCCTTTGTCGTCGGGCGGGGCCGAAACTGAACGTTTCCGTCAACGCGCCTGACCTGATGCGACCCTAGCAAAGCGGAAAGGCGCCGTAACTGATGTGGATCAGCAGAAAATCGCTTGGGCCTGACGGGGTTTCGGCGGTGCTGCGCCCAGGCCAGGGTTCACTTTTTGCCGCCAAGCAGAAAGCCCGCCGGATCGTTGGTGATTTTCGAAACCATGCCGCTGATCTGAGTCAGGACCTTGTTGCCATGGCTGGCCACGGACGTGAACTGCGGCAGGCCCTTGGCGGCAAAGTCGTCGATGTCGGCCAGGGCTTTGCGGGCATCGTCCAGCGTCGCATTGGCGTTGGCCACCAGTCCGGCCAGCGTGCCAGAGACATCCGAGACCGTGTCGGCGGCCTTTGACAGACTGGCGGCGGCCTTGGTCAGATCATCGACGACGCCGTTCAGGCGCCCGGACGCGGCATCGAGATTGGCCAGAATGCTGGCAACATGCGCGGCGTTTTCGGGGGTCGAGAACTGACGCACGTCGTCCAGGGCCGAGGTCGCATTGGCAAGCAGGTCCGGCGCATCCGCCAGCAGGCCCTGCACCACGGTGGGTTTCGACGGGATCACGGCCACGCCGGTCGCAGAATTGACCGGCAGGCGTTTTGCGCCAATGTCACCGCCGACCAGCCCGACAAAGGCAACATCGGTCACGCCTTGCGAGGCGAGGGTCGCCTCGGTCCCTTGCCGGATCGGGGTGGTCGCCGAAACCTCGATCCGGACGCGGACCTTGGACGGGTCAACCGTGTCCAGCGCGATGGTCAGCACCTTGCCGACATCGACGCCGTTGAAGCGCACCGGGCTGGCCTGACCAAGGCCCGAGGCGCTGTCGAAGATGGTGTCGAACTGGGTATAGACGCGGTCGATCTGCACTTTGGCGAGCCAGACAAAGAAGCCAAGGCCCAGCACGATGGCCAGAAGGGTGAACGCGCCAACGATGACATAACTCGCTTTGGTTTCCATGACTTATCCCGCCAATGCCGCATGGGCCCGCGGCCCGTGAAAGTAGGAATGCACCCAAGGGTCGGGGGCGACCCGCATTTCGGCCAGCGTACCGGTGACCAGCACCTTGCCCTGACTCAACACGGCAATCCGGTCGCAGGTGGCGTTCAGCGTGTCGAGGTCATGTGTGACCAGGAACACCGACAGGTTCAGCGCCTGCCGCAGCGCCGCGATCAGCGCGTCGAATTCCGAAGCCGCAATCGGGTCCAGCCCGGCGGTGGGTTCGTCCAGCAGCAGAATTTCGGGGTCGATGGCCAGCGCCCGGGCGAGGCCCGCGCGTTTGCGCATACCGCCGGACAGATCGGACGGGTAAAAGTCTGCGGCCTTGGCCGGCAGCCCGACCATCGCGAGTTTCAGATCGGCCAGCGACCGGCGCAGATCGGCGGGCAAGCGGCAATGCACGCGCATCGGCGCCTCGACATTCTCGCGCAGCGTCAGGGCGGAAAACAGGGCGCCGTCCTGAAACATCACGCCCCAGCGCGCACGGGCCTGTGCCAGATCGCCGGTCAGCACATCGGTGCCAAGCACCTTGACCGTTCCGGCGCTTGGCTTTTGCAGGCCGACGATGCTGCGCAAGAGGACCGATTTGCCCGTGCCGGAGGCGCCGACAACACCAAGCACTTCGCCTCGCATCAGGGTGATGTCGAGGTCTTTGTGCACAGTGGCGGCCCCAAAGCGGTTCACCAGACCCCGCACTTCGATCACCGCCGCCAGTCATATGCCCACCGCCGCGAACAGGATCGAGAAAGCCGCATCGGCCACGATCACCATGAAGATCGCCTGCACCACCGCGCGCGAGGTCAATTGGCCGACGGATTCGGCGTTGCCGGCGACCTGCAAGCCCTGAAAGCAGCCGATCACCCCGATGATCACCGCAAAGAACGGCGCCTTGGCCATGCCGACCAGAAAATGCGTCACGTCGGTATCCAGAAGGCGGGTGCGGAACACGCCGGGTGAGATGCCAAGCGTCACCCAGGACATAACCGCGCCGCCCAGAAGCCCGGTCAGGTCGGCAATCACCGTCAGCACCGGCAACATCAAAAGAAGCCCCAGCACGCGTGGCAGCACCAGCACCTCGACCGGGTCAAGGCCAAGGGTGCGGATCGCGTCCACCTCTTCATGCAGTTTCATCGAGCCGATGGCGGCGGTGAAGGCCGAGGCGGAACGCCCTGCCACGATGATCGCCGTCAGAAGGATGCCAAGCTCTCGCAGCACGGAAATCGCGATCAGGTCCACGACGAAAACCTCGGCGCCAAACTGGCGCAACTGGTCGGCGCCCTGGTAGGCGATCACCACGCCGATCAGGAAGCCCATCAGCGCCACGATGGGCACGGCGTTCAGCCCGGTTTGCTGCATCTGGGCCACAAGCGCGGTCAGGCGCAGCCGCCAGGGCTGGACCAGGGTTCGGCCAAGCCGCGCCACGACCAGACCGAAAAAACCGGTGATGCGCGCCAGACCCTGCGCCCCGGCAATGGTCCAGCGCCCGGCCTGGTCCACCCTGTCCAGCATTTCAACATGGCGCGCCGGGCGTTTGCGCTTTTCCGCCGGGGGCAGCGCGGCCTTGACCGCCTGCAACAGGTCCGACTGCGCGGGAGAGGCGCCTGTCACAGCAGCACCGTTGCGCCGCGCGGTGTCCAGGATCAGCCACGCCCCGGCGGTGTCGAGCTTGTCGATCCCGGACAGATCCAGATCTCCGGTCGGCATGGCCGCCTGCAATGCCACCAGACGCGGCAGAACATAGGCCCCCGTCAGAGTTTGCACATCGGTCTTGGTCAGCGAAGCGGCTTGCGGCATGTGGTCCTTGGCAGATGGGTCCGGTACGACCGGCCTGATCCCCGATACCGGGGCAGGAGGCGCGGTCTCGACCGATCATGGACACGTCCCTTGCGGACAAACTGATCCGGATTAGTGCGTGCGCGGGTTTTTAGGCGTCATTGGGCTGAGGTGCCGGTGCAATTGTGCAGGGGGCACCGCTCGGAGTCCCAAACATGGACAAGAATCGCGTCGCCGGATCGGCGAAGCAGGTGCAAGGCAAGATCGAGGAGGTCGCTGGCAAGATTGCGGGCGACGCCAAGTTGCAGGCGGACGGCAAGGCCAAGCAGGCCGAAGGCAAGGTTCAGAACGCCGTGGGCGGGCTGAAGGATGCGTTAAAGGGCAAATAGCCCGCAGCCGGTTCGGCCCTGGCCGGGGCGGTCCGGTTCCCCCCTTTCTTTCAAGGATCACATACTCATGTCGTTAGGCACCATTCTTATCATCCTGCTGATCATCGCGCTTCTCGGCGGATTTTCCGGCTATGTCGGCGGCTATGGCTATGGCTATGGCCACGGCGGCGTCGGGGTCATCGGGGTCATCCTGATCATCATTGTCGTGCTGGTACTGACCGGGCGCATGTAACGCCGCGCAGGCCTCGGCCCCGCCGGGTGCCTGAATGCCGGCACAAGCGGCGCAGCGAAGTTGAATGGGGAAGTTTTGGGCAGGGACGCGCCCAAAATCGCCTCAAAAAGAATCCGTTTGCATATAGTATTACTTTTGCTGGGCTCCCTTGCATCGTCGGCACGTCAGATGTCCGCGACCACATCCGAGGGAGGATACATGTTTACTTTCAAGAGGCTCGCGCTTGCCGCGGGCGCTGCAGCACTGTTGTCTTCGACGGCAATGGCCGACGGCCTGATCGTCGGCTTCTCGCAAATCGGTTCGGAATCGGGCGGGCGGGCGGCTGAAACCCCCGTGACCAAGGAACAGGCCACGACGCGCGGCATCGACCTGAAATTCGCCGATGCGCAGCAAAAGCAGGAAAACCAGATCAAGGCGATCCGGGGCTTCATCGCGCAGGGCGTGAATGCGATCATGGTGGCTCCGGTCGTGGCGACCGGCTGGGACGAAGTGCTGGGCGAAGCCAAAGAGGCGAACATTCCGGTGATCCTTCTGGACCGCGGCGTGGACGCAAGCCAGGACCTGTACCTGACCTCGGTTGCCTCGGATCAGGTGCATGAGGGCGCGGTGGCCGGACAATGGCTGATCGACGCCGTCAAGGACAAGGACTGCAAGGTGGTCGAGATCGAAGGCACCGTGGGCTCTACCCCGGCGATCAACCGCAAGAAGGGCTTTGACGACGCGGTCCTTGCCACCAAGAACATCACGATCATCCGCAGCCAGACCGGCGAGTTCACCCGGTCCAAGGGCAAGGAAGTGATGGAAGGCTTCATCAAGGCCGAAAACGGCGGCAAGGATATCTGCGCCGTCTATGCCCACAACGACGACATGATGGTCGGCGCCATTCAGGCGATGAAAGATGCCGGACTTAACCCGGGCAAGGACATCCTGACCGGGTCGATCGACGCGGTTCCGGATATCTTCCTGGCGATGGTGAACGGCGAGGCCAATGCGACGGTCGAGCTGACGCCGAACATGGCGGGCCCCGCGTTCGACGTGCTGGCCGCCTATCTGAAGGACGGCACCATGCCGCCGAAGTTCATCATCACCGAGAGCAAGCTTTACACTCCGGCGGATGATCCCCAGGGCGAATACGACCGCCGCAAGGGCCTGGGGTACTGATCCGACAGCGTAACGACCTTTCCGCCGGGCAGAGCATCTCTGACCGGCGGATTTATCTTGCCCGAGGCTTGGGCAGGGTGACTAATCGGCGCGAAATCGGCGGGCAGGACATGGCGGAACAGGCGATACCCGTGTTGCAGGGCGTGGGGCTGTGCAAGACCTTTGGTCAGCATCAGGCGCTGCAATCGGTCGATATCGATCTTTGGGCCGGCGAGGTTCATGCGCTTCTGGGCGAGAATGGCGCGGGAAAATCCACGCTGATCAAGATTTTGACGGGGGCCTATCAGGCCGATGGGCGGGGCGGTGCTGCTGGAGGGCGCCGGCGTTGCCTTCGCGGACCCGTTGCAAGCGCAGGCGCACGGGATCGGCACAGTCTATCAGGAAGTGAACCTGGTGCCGAACCTGACGGTGGCCGAGAATCTGTTTCTGGGTTATCAGCCGACCCGGTTCGGCTTGGTGCAAAAGCGCGCCATCGTTGAAAAAGCCCGTGCGGTTCTGGCGACCTATGGCCTGGATATCGACGTGCGGGCCGAGCTTGGCAGCTATTCCGTCGCCGTGCAGCAGATCGTCGCCATCGCGCGGGCGGTGGAATTGTCGGGCAAGGTGCTGGTGCTGGACGAGCCGACCGCCAGTCTGGACCGCAGCGAGGTCGAACGGCTGTTCGAGGTGATCCGCGGCTTGCGGGCGCGCGGGCTGGCGATCCTGTTCATCACGCATTTTCTGGATCAGGTATTCGCGATTTCTGACCGGATGACCATTCTGCGCAACGGCAAGTTGGTGAAATCGCAGCCCCTGACGAGCCTGACCCGCACGGATGTGGTCCGCATGATGTTGGGCAAGGATATCGTGTTCGCCCAGCCCGCGACGCTGCTGGAGGAAACCGATTCCGGGCCGGAACTGGTGTCGTTCAAGGGCATGGGCAAAACCGGCAGCGTGGCGCCGTTCACCCTGACGCTGCGGCGCGGGGAAGTGGTGGGGGTGGCGGGGCTGCTGGGATCGGGCCGGACCGAAATGGCGGAACTGATGTTCGGCGTTGATGCGCCCGATACCGGCACGGTCGAGATGGACGGCAAGGTACTGAACTTGCGCAATCCGGCGCAGGCGCAGGCGGTGGCGGTGGCGGTGGCGGTGGGCTTCGGGTTCTGCCCGGAAGATCGCAAGGCCGACGGCATCTTTGGCGATCTGTCGGTGCGCGAAAACATCATCATCGCGTTGCAGGCCAAGCTGGGCTGGCTGCGCGCACTCAGCCGCGACGAGAGGACGAGATCGCCGGGCGCTTTGCCGAGGCGTTGGACATTCGCGCCGCCAGCCATGACATGCCGATCAAGCTGCTGTCGGGCGGCAACCAGCAAAAGGTGATTCTGGCCCGCTGGCTGGCGATCGATCCCAGTTTCCTGATCCTGGATGAACCCACGCGCGGCATCGACGTCGGCGCCCATGCCGAAATCGTGCGCACCATCAACCGGCTGCGCGAGGATGGGCTGGCGCTGCTGGTGATCTCTTCCGAGCTGGACGAGGTGGTGGCCTATTCCAGGCGGGTCGTGGTGATGCGCGACCGGGCCATGGTGGCGGAACTGACGGGCAAGGACATCACGCCGTCGGTGATCGTGCAAGCGATTGCCGCTCAAGAAGGTGCCGCATGAAGCCCCCGGCATTCTCTCGCCTGCTGACACCGCAGACACTGGCGCTGGTCGGTGTTCTGGCCTTCAACTGGCTGCTGTTTCCGGGCTTTTTCACCGTGGTCTGGCAGGATGGGCGGTTCTTCGGCAGCCTGATCGACGTGTTGAACCGTGGCGCGCCGGTGGCCATTCTCGCGGTCGGCATGACGGCGGTGATTGCCACAAAGGGCGTCGATCTTTCGGTCGGCGCGGTGATGGCCATCGCCGGGGCGGTCGCGGCGGCCTCGGTCGTGGCGGGCTATTCGGTGTTTGTGGCGGTGCCGCTGGCGCTGGCGGCAGGTCTGGCTTGCGGGTTGTGGAACGGCGTGCTGGTGACGTTTCTGGGCATCCAGCCGATCATCGCCACGCTGGTCATCATGGTGGCCGGGCGCGGCGTGGCGCAACTGATCACAGAAGGGTCCATCGTCACCGTCTCGGATGAACAGCTGATCTTCCTTGGCAGCGGAGCCTTCCTTGGCTTTCCCATGCCGATCATCATCGCGCTGGTGCTGATGGTGCTGGCCACGCTGGCAGTGCGCCGCACGGCGCTGGGCCTCTTGATCGAGGCGGTGGGGGTCAACCGGTCCGCCTCGCGGTTTGCCGGGATTTCCAGCAGCATCCTTTTGCTGATCGTCTATGCGTTCTCGGGCTTTTGCGCCGCAATCTCGGGCATCATTGTCGCGTCGGACATTCGCGGGGCGGATGCCAACAACGCCGGTCTATGGCTGGAGCTGGACGCGATTCTGGCCGTGGTGATCGGGGGAACCTCGCTGATGGGCGGGCGGTTCTCGATCGTCATGTCGGTCGTGGGGGCGCTGATCATTCAGGCGATGAACACCGGGATCCTGGTGTCGGGGTTTCGGCCTGAATTCAACCTGATCGTCAAAGCCGGAGTGATCATCATCATCCTGATCCTGCAATCGCCCATCGCCGCAAGGCTGTATCGGCCAAGCGCAGGAGCCGCGCGATGAACCGCTCGCTTCGCCCGCTGGCCGCCACCGCCATCATCTTTCTTCTGGCCTATCTGGCGGCGGTGCTGCAATTCCCCGGCATGCTGTCCACCCGGATTATGGGCAACTTTCTGACCGACAACGCTTTTCTGGGCATCACGGCGGTTGGCATGACCTTCGTGATCCTGTCGGGCGGGATCGATCTGTCGGTGGGGGCGGTGATCGGGTTCACCGGCGTTTTCATCGCGGTGCTGATCACCAGGTTCGGGGTGCATCCGCTGGTCGACTTTGTGCTGGCGCTGCTGGTCTCGGCGGCGTTCGGGGCGGCGATGGGGGCGGCGATGGGGGCGGCGATCCACTACCTGGCCGTACCAAGTTTCATCGTCACGCTGGCGGGCATGTTTCTGGCGCGCGGGGCGGCCTCTGTCCTGTCGCCCGATTCCATTGCCATCAACCACGATTTTTACACCGCTGTTTCGGGCGCCCATTACAAGCTGCCAGGAGGGGGGCGGTTGAGCCTGGTTGGCGGTATCATGGTGCTGGTGTTCATCCTTGGCTCGATTCTGGCGCACCGCACGCGGTTTGGGTCTTACGTCTATGCGCTGGGCGGCAATGCCACCTCTGCCGCGCTGATGGGGGTGCCGGTCGCGCGCACGACGATCCTGATCAATATGCTGTCCTCGACACTGGCGGCGGTGGGGGTGGAACTGGATGCTATCGGCGCGGTGGTGATCGGGGGGACGCTACTGACCGGCGGCTATGGCTTTGTCTGGGGCACGTTTCTGGGTGTCATGCTGATGGGGCTGGTGCAGACTTACATCATCTTCGACGGAACGCTGTCGAGCTGGTGGACGAAGATCGTGATTGGCGTCTTGCTGTTCATGTTCATCCTGCTGCAACGTCTGGTTTTCCGGGCCTCTGCCAAGCACAACTAGCGATTTTGGACCTGCGAAATGAGTGAGCCCGGGCTTCTGATCAGATCGCTGTCCGGGCGACAATCTGCGAGGAATTTCCATTCCTTCGTGATCAACGAGATTGGCCAAGGCGTCGCGTCCGGCGCGTTTGCGCTGGGGTCGATCCTGCCCAATGATGCCGAGATGATCGAGCGCTATGGCGTGTCTTGCACCGTGCTGCGTGAGGCGCTCAAGACGCTGGAGGCCAAGCGCATGGTCGAGGCTCGGGCGAAGGTGGGCACCCGCGTCCAGCCGCGCAGCCGCTGGAATCTGTTCGACCGTCAGGTGCTGTTCTGGATTTTCCATGCAGCGCCGGAGGCCGGGTTTCTGGAGAACGCCACTGAAGTGCGCCGCACGCTGGAACTGCAGGCCACCGAGATGGCAACGCGGCGGCGGACATCCGAACAAGTCCGGATGATGCGCTATTGGGTTCAGCAACACGACCTGACCGCGACGATGGTAGAGCCGTGCGGACTGGCAGCCTATGAGATCCATCGCCTGGTGTTCGAGGCTTCGCACAATTCGCTGCTGCGCAGCGCCACCGGCATCATCGAATTCACTCTGGCCAGCGCGCTGCGCGGCAAGATGCAACGCGGAACCGAGGATTTCGCGGTCGAGAAGTCCGAGCTTTACGCCGACCTGGTGCGGCTGATCGAAGACGGCAATGCCGCGAGGGCAGGCGAGGTGATAGACCGGATTCTGACTGTGGACGAGGCAAGCTTGCGGCCAACGCCCTGACGAACCGGGGGTGCCACCGACAACCCCTTGGATTCAGGGTTGTCTGGCGTGACTGGGGCGTGGGTGCAGAGGGAGAGTGGTGCCGCTGAAGAGACTCGAACTCCCGACCCCATCATTACGAATGACGTGCTCTACCAGCTGAGCTACAGCGGCACTTTTCTGGTGAGGCGGCTCTTAACATCGCCTTTCGGCGGTGGGTAGCCCTAAAGTGCAGCTTCAGTTCGCGCGGCGGCCGATCGCTTCCAGATCGATGGGGGCAGGCTCTGGATCGGGGGCCCGGGGTTCGGGAGCGGATTCGGGGGCGGGTTTGGGTTTGGCATTCACCAGAAGCGGCAGGAATTCGGTGCCCGAAGCCGAGGGGCCGCTGGATTCGGTGGGCTCGCGCCAGGACAGTGTGTCAAAGCCGTTGCAGTTCGGGCAGATCGGCGCCCAGTCGGAATGGATCGCCTGGCATTGGTCGCAGCACCACTGCGGGCCGCGCGGGGCAGTGAGGGCTTTGGCCAGCCAGCCGCGCACGACTTGATCGTCCGAGCCCTCGCCGCGTTCCACCGCTGCCATGATCGCCAGCGCGCGCTGGGTCGGATGTGTCGTTGGC
The DNA here is from genome assembly GCA_031368035.1 of Rhodobacterales bacterium. GTDB lineage: Bacteria > Pseudomonadota > Alphaproteobacteria > Rhodobacterales > Rhodobacteraceae > Stagnihabitans. Next base: position 13,571 of record JANLQT010000703.1, read on the forward strand.
AAATCGCCAAGGGCGCGGCGGGCGGCGGGGAAATCCTCGGCGGCGATGAGAAGTTCGGCAAGCAACAGATGCGATTCTGCGGCATCGGGATTGGCCGCGATGAGGGACTTGAACCGGGACAGCCGATCGGCCGGGCTTTCATCGGGCTCGATGGCGGCGAAGGCGGCGGCAAGGTCGGGGTGCGGCTGGCTTTCCCAAGCCTTTTTCAGGACCCGGGTTGCGGTCTTCTTGTCACCCTTCTCGGTCAGGCTGCGGGCTGCCATCGCCGCCGCCGGAATCAGATCGGGCGAGGCTTTGTTGGCGGCAATCGCCGCCTCGCGGGCATCGGGCGAGGCTGCATCGTCCAGCACGGTCTTGGCCTCTTGCAGGGCCAGAATGGCATCGCGGCGCTTCCAGACATCGCGCGGCAGGGCTCCGCTGCGGGCCTGCGCGTTCAGGGTAGCGCGCGCACCGGACCAATCGGCATTGCCCGATTGCAGTTTCAGCAGGATATCCTGGGTCTCGCCATGTTTGGGGCGAAGGTCGAAGGCCTTTTCGGCCAGCTTCAGGGCGGTGTCGGTGTCGCCCTCGGCCAGCTTCTGGCGCAACAGGCCGCGGATCGCGACAAAGCGGGTGCTTTCATGCGCCAGAAGGCTTTTCCACGCCTCGGCGGCGCGGTTAGGCTCGCCGGCAGCCTCTGCCGCCTGAGCCACAAGCAGCGCGGTGACTTCGGGCCGGTCCAGCAGCTTTTCCGCCTTCTGTGCGTGGCTTAAGGCCAGCCGGCCTTCGCCCGAAGCGAGGGCGATCAGACTTTGGTTCAGCGCCTCGTAGCCGCGGCGTTGGCGGCTGTGGTCGAAATACCGGCTGATCGCGGTTTCATCACCGTTCAGTAACCGGAAGGCTGCCAGCAGCAGGCCGAGAACCCTTAGCACCAGCCACACCAGGGCCAGCAGGATCACGGTGCCGATCACGGCTTGCAGCGGGCCAAGCGTGAACTCCCAGCCGCCGATGGCCAGGCGCAGGCCCTCGCCGGTGTCCATCATCATGCTGCCCGCCAAAGCGAGTGCCGAGACGACGACCACGAACAGCAGGACCTTCAGCAGCGTCCACAGCATCTTAGCCCCCTGCCTTGGCAAGGTCGGACAGGGCAACCGCTGCATCCAGCCGCTGTTGTGCCAGCGCTTGCCACGCGGCCAAGGCGGGTTTGGCGGACTGTGGCAGAGTGGCCAGTTCGGCCAGGGTGGCCGCCACGTCGCCGCTGTCCAAAGCAGCCTCGGCCCGCGACAGGATCGCGTCGGGGTCATTGCCGGCGCGCGGGGTCAGTGAGCGGGCGCCGGTCTGGGTTTGCAGAAATGACGTGATCCGGTCTGTCCAACTGGCCCCCATGTCAGCCTCGCGCGCGGCTTCCAGCGCAGCACGGGCCGCATCGGGGAAGGTCTCGCGCAGGGATTGCAGCGTGGGCAGGCCCGTGGCGGCGTGATCGGCCAGAACCGGCGGGATCACCAGTTGTCCCAGGTCGGCCAGAGCCGAGGCATAGGGCGCGCCGCTGTCCAGGGCGGCGGCGATGCGGGTCAGGGCGGCGTCTGTCGTCAGCGCGGCCGCGCTGGCTTCGGCGCTGGCGACCGTTGCATCCAACTGGACCTGCGCAGTCTTGACCGCCTGGGACACCGCCGTGGCAATCGCCGTGTCAATCGCTGCGGACGGCGCGGAAGCCAGCGCGGCAACCTGATCCTGCAACGCTTTAAAAGCGGCGGCATCCGTGCTGACACCCGCCGTGTTTGCCAAAGCCTGAACCTGCGCCGTCAGGGCCGCCAGTTCGGCAGAAGTTTCGGCAGAGGTTTCGGTAGAGGTTTTGGTGGCAGCGGGCCGCGCCTCGAGCGCCGAAATACGGTCAAGTAACGCAGGATCGGGCACGGGATGTTCGGCCAGATCATTCAGGCGGGACTTCAGCGCGGCATTGTCTGCGACCAGCGCCTGAACCTGCGAGCCCAGTGCCGAACTGTCGCTGAGGGGCCAGCCCCCCGGCACCAGACGCGAGACGCCAAAGCCAAGCCCCGCCGCGACGACGCCGCCCAGCACCAGCCAGACCGTGCCCGAAGCCCGGCTTCGCACCTGGGCCGGCGCGGGCGGCGACATCTGGATCACCTCTGGGGTCGGGCTGTCGGTTTCGTCCGCCATGGTGTCTCCTATCGGCCTTGCCTTGGGCAAGGTAATGCGCGGCTGGGGCAGGCTTCAAGCCCAGCCCGCTTCCTCGGCCATGTGCTTCATCGCCGCAAGCAGGGAATCGCCGTCGGGGTGGGCGGCAATCTTGATGCGCGCGGGGCGCAGGGGGGCGGCGGCGGCGGCCACAGCCTGGCTAAGCGCGACAACGCAGGCATCGGACCTGGCGTCTGCGGCTTGCCACTGGGTCGCCAAAAGCGCGGCACTTCGCGGCGAGAAGACTGGCAGGACCACCGGGCCGGGCTTGCGGATCAGTCTGAGAACCGCCGCGCCAAGCGGGCGGGGGTCCTGAGCGTAGGCGAGAGTGGAATGGGTTTCGACCCCGGCCTTGTTCAAGTCCTGGGCAAGGCTGCCCCGGGTTTCGCGCCCGTGCAGATACAGCATCGGTCCCGGGGTTCCAGATTGCAGTATGACGGCCAAAAGATTGGCCGCATCGCCCTTGGCGGACGTTGCAAGGAAGCCGGCGCGCCGGGCGAGCCTGGCTGTCCGGTCGCCCACGCAGAACGCCAGCTTCGGCAAACCAGACAGATGCTGCGCGGCGCGAACGGCAGTTTCCGAGGTCAGGATCACGGCCTGGTAGGACAGGCCCGGCGGTGCGATAGACAGGAAAACCGGCTCCAGCACGGGCGAGACATGAACCCGGCCTGTCCAATCCAGACTGCGCAGGTGCCGGGCAAAGCGCGACGCCTGCGGCTGGGGCCGCGTGATCAGGATCGGGGGGCGGGATTGCGGGACCATTCCTTCGGTGTTAACGCGGGCCAGACCCCATCGCAACAACACCCCTTTGCAACGCCGTGACATGACCCAGACCCTGACCTTTCTTGGCATCGAATCAAGCTGCGATGACACGGCGGCGGCGGTGGTGCGCGTGAACGCTGGGCCAGAGAAGATTGGGCGCGGGGTGATCCTGTCGTCGGAGGTTGAAGGTCAGGTGGCCTTGCACGCGGCTTTCGGCGGCGTCGTGCCCGAGATTGCCGCGCGGGCCCATGCGGAAAAGCTGGATTTCGTGACCGAGCGGGCCTTGGCCACAGCCGGAGTTTCGCTTGGAGAGCTGGATGGGATCGCCGTCACTTCAGGGCCGGGGCTGATCGGCGGGGTTTTGTCGGGGGTGATGCTTGCCAAGGGTCTGGCGGCGGCGACGGGGCTGCCGTTGGTGGGAGTGAACCATCTGGCGGGACATGCTTTGACGCCCCGGCTGACCGATGGACTGGCGTTTCCCTATCTGATGTTGCTGGTGTCGGGCGGGCATTGCCAGTTTCTGGTGGTCGCCGGGCCGGAAAAGTTTCACCGGCTGGGCGGCACGATTGATGACGCGCCGGGAGAGGCGTTCGACAAGACGGCGAAGCTTTTGGGCCTTGGTCAGCCGGGCGGGCCGCTGGTCGAGGCAGAGGCGCGGTCGGGTGATCCGCTGCGATTCCGCTTTCCCAGGCCGCTGTTGGACCGTCCCGGATGCGATATGAGCTTTTCGGGGTTGAAGACCGCTTTGTTGCGGGCGCGGGACGCGTTGGTGGCGCAGCAAGGCGGGCTTTATCTGCAAGACCGGGCGGATCTGTGCGCCGGGTTCCAGATGGCGGTGGCCGATGTGCTGGCGGAAAAGACCCGGCGGGCGCTGACGATTTATCTGGCGATGACGCCAAGGGAGCCGGCCTTTGCAGTGGCGGGCGGGGTGGCGGCGAACGGTCTGATCCGGGCCTCGCTGGAGCGGCTTTGCGCGCTGGAGCGCGTGCGGTTCGTCGCCCCGCCCTTGCGGCTTTGCACCGACAATGCCGCGATGATTGCCTGGGCCGGGATCGAGCGGTTCCGTTTGGGCGGACGCGCGGGCACGGACCTCACGGCGCGGCCGCGCTGGCCTTTGGACGCTGCGGCCCCGGCGATGATCGGCTCGGGCAAGAAGGGGGCCAAGGCGTGATCGGAGTTGTGGGCGCAGGGGCATTTGGCACGGCGCTGGCGGTTGCCCTGGCGCGGAGTGGACACGAGGTGCGACTTTGGGCGCGATCCCCGGCACAGGTCGCGGAAATGCGGGTGACGCGCCGGAACGAGGCGCGACTGCCAGGGGTGGTGCTGCCAGACAGCGTTCTGGTCGAGGCCGAGATCGCGGCGCTTGGGGACTGCGAGACGGTGCTTCTGGCCTTGCCGATGCAGCAGATGCGCGGGTTTCTGGCCGATCATGGGGCGGGATTGCGGGCGAAAACACTGGTCGCCTGCTGCAAGGGGCTGGACCTGACGACGCTGACCGGGCCGACCGGGCTGATCCATGCGGCCGCGCCGGGGGTTCAGGCCGCGATCCTGACCGGGCCGAGTTTTGCAGCCGATATCGCGCGGGGGCTGCCGACAGCGCTGACCTTGGCGGGGGCGTTCGACCTGGCGCCGTTGCAGGCCCAGCTTTCGACGCCGGTCTTGCGGCTTTATGCGCAGTCGGATGTGGTGGGGGCGGAACTGGGCGGGGCCTTGAAGAATGTCATCGCCATCGCCTGCGGCATTGTCATTGGCGCGGGTTTGGGCGAATCGGCGCGGGCAGCTTTGTTGACGCGGGGCTATGCCGAGATGTTGCGGCTGGCAAAGGCGCTTGGCGCCCGGCCCGAAACCTTGGCGGGGCTGTCGGGCCTTGGGGATCTGGTGCTGACCTGCACCTCGCCGCAAAGCCGGAACTTCCGGCATGGGCTGGCGATTGGCGGGGGGCAGGTGCCGGACGCGGCCATCACGGTCGAAGGCGTCGCGACGGCCCGGGCGGTGACGCGGTTGGCGCAAGGACTGGCGCTGGACCTGCCGATCTCGGCCATGGTGGCGGCCGTGGTCAGCCGTGCCATTCCCCTTGACGCCGCCATCCGCGCCTTGATGACCAGACCTTTGACTCAGGAGTGACCCCATGCCCTTCGTTCTGATTTGCCGCGACAAGCCCGGCGCCTTGCAGGTGCGGATGGACAACCGGCCGGCCCACTTGGCCTATATCGAGGCGACCGGGGTGGTCACGCTCGCCGGGCCGTTTCTGGACGGTGAGGGTAAACCCACCGGCAGCCTGGTCATTCTGGACGTGCCCGACATGGCCGCGGCAGAGGCTTGGGCGGCGGGGGATCCCTATGCCAGCGCGGGGCTGTTTGACAGCGTGTCGGTTCAGGCGTGGCGAAAGGTGGTGGGATGATGGCGCATTGGCTTTTCAAATCGGAACCGGACGCGATCAGTTTTCAAAGCCTGGTGGACAAGCTGCCCGCCGATGAGGAATGGCACGGCATCCGAAATTACGGCGCTCGCAACAACATGCGGCTGATGCCGGTGGGGACGCGGGCGTTCTTTTATCACTCCAATGTCGGCAAAGAGATTGTGGGCGTGGTGGAGGTGACGCGGCTGTCGCAGCCCGAGGTCGGGGGGACGGACCCGCGCTGGGATTGCGTGTGGTTTCGGCCAGTGGGGCGGCTGAAAAGGCCGGTGACGCTGGAGATGTGCAAGGTGCAGGCCGGGCTGGAGAAGATGGTGCTGATCAACAACTCGCGGCTGTCTGTGCAGCCGGTGAGCGATGCGGAATGGGACGTCATCTGCGGGCTGGGCGGGGTGGAGACGGTGTGAAATTGGATTGTTGCACGCGTGCAACGATGGGCAAGGGCTTGATTTGGATGGATTTCGTAAATTTCGTTAGAGTTGCGTTAACCACGTTGGGGCCGGGTTGCGCGCTGTCCGCCGGAGAGTCGGGGTAGCCCCCGACCTACGTTTGAATAGATTGCTTTGACATCAATCTTTCGGCTAACCTCCCCCAAAATCAAACGGGGGGACGAAATGGGATTTCTGATCGTGATACTGGCCGCTGTGGTGGCCTTTGCCTTTGCCGCCGTCTGGTACACGGCGATGTCCAAGCCCTGGATGAAGGCGGCGGGCATTGCGATGGATGCGAATGGCAAGCCGATGGGCAATGGCTCCATGATGCCGTTTGTCGTCGGGTTTGTGGCGCAACTGCTGGTGGCCGGGATGATGCGGCACATTTTCAAGCAATCGGGGCTGGATACGGTGCTGGAGGGGATCATGGGCGGCTTCGGCATCGGGGCGTTTCTGATCACGCCCTGGGTGGCGATGAACTATGCCTTCGCGGCGCGGCCTTACAAACTGACACTGCTGGACGGTGTGAATGCCGTGGTCGGATGCACGCTGATGGGCGTGGTGTTCGGGCTGTTCGGGGTTTGACCAAGGGGCGGTGCGTGCGAGCACGCACCCTACCTATAACCGGAACGGAAATGGGGGGCCCGCACCCCTACGGACCCCCCACTCACCCCACGTGCTCCCTAGCACCACACGTGTATGAAAAGGTCCGGGACATGCTGTCCTTGGATTGAAACTAGCGCGGAATCACCCGCGCTTGCAACCAAGGCTTGCGTTGCAATTGAGCCAAAGGTGAGCGGTCAGGCGGTCTTGGGGTCGGGCAGCCAGAACGCGACAATGCCCAGCGCGGGCAGGACGGCGCAGATCTTGTAGACCGCGACGATGCCCCAGGCGTCGGCCACCACACCCAGCACGGCGGCTCCGATGGCGGCAACCCCGAACGCGAGGCCGAACAGCAGGCCCGCGACCATGCCGGTGCGGTCGGGCATCAGGTCCTGCCCATAGACCACC
>JANLQT010000708.1:0-1895 GCA_031368035.1 Rhodobacterales bacterium
CTTGCCTAAATGAAGACGCCCCCTAGGGCGCAGAGGGACCATTAAAGCATGCACTTTGCAGAACCGCCAGATGTCCCCGCCGTGCCGTTGCGCGAGTGTCGCGGGCCAGCACCACCCTGCGCGCATCCAGTGACCGAGCGAAGCTGCGGCCGATGCCGTGCGCGATGGCCTTGTTCAGTTTGGGGCCAAGCCGGCCCCGCACGTCATAGCTTTTGAAGCAGGTCAGCGTCATCCCTTGGCCCCCTGACCACGGGCATAGACATCGTCATGACGGATGATGTCATCCTCGCCGAGGTAAGAGCCGGTCTGCACTTCGATCAGGGTCAGTTCCACCTTGCCGGGGTTTTCCAGCCGGTGCTTGGCGCCCAGCGGGATATAGGCCGACTGATTTTCGCCGATCAGTTGCACGCTGTCGCCCACCGTGACACGCGCGGTGCCCTGCACCACAATCCAATGTTCGGCGCGGTGATGGTGGCTTTGCAGGCTGAGCGCGGCGCCGGGATGCACCACGATCCGCTTGACCTGAAAACGCGGGCCGATCACCAGGCTTTCAAACCAGCCCCATGGCCGGTGGTCGCGGGGGAAGGTCTCGGCCTGTGCCGCACCCTGGGACTTCAGCGCGGACACCGCCAGCTTGACGTCCTGCGCGCGGTCCTTGTGGGCGATCAGCACGGCATCGGGCATGGCGACCGCGATGATGTCGGTCAGGCCGATGCCCACCAGTTGCAGGTTGGGGCTTTCGCTGCGTAAAAGCGTGCCGGTGCAGTCGATGGCCGTGGCGCCCGTGCTGGTGACGACGCCCTGCACATCGGGCCCGCTTTCGCGCCATATCGCCTCCCATCCGCCCAGGTCGGACCAGGCCCCACCAAAGGGCACCACGGCCAGATTGCTGGCCTTTTCCATGATGGCATAGTCGATCGAGATGGCTTCGGCCTGGTCCCAGGGCGCGCTGGCCAGCCGCAGAAAGCCAAGATCGGCCTGGGCGCCGGACAAGGCTTGTTCCACCGCGTCCAGCATGGTCGGCTGCAGGGTCCGTGCCGCCGCGATCAGGGTGCTGGACTTGAACAGGAAGATCCCGGCGTTCCACAGATGGCGCCCGCTGGCCAGCATGACTGCGGCCCGCGCCGCATCGGGCTTTTCGACAAAGCGAAGCAGAGGCTGGGGCACGGGCGCGAAATCGGCTCCGGGGGCGGAGGACAGTTCCAGCCAGCCATAGCCGGTTTCCGCCCGGTCCGGCTTGATGCCGAAGGTCACGATCTGTCCCCCCGCTGCCACCCCGGCCGCCGCCGCAACTGCCTGCCGGAACAGCGCCGCATTTGGGATCACATGGTCCGAAGGCGCCACAAGCATCAGCGCGCCGGGGGTCTGCGCCTCCAGCGCCAGGGCTGCCGCGAGGATCGCCGGGGCGGTGTTGCGGGCCGAGGGTTCGATCAGGATTGCCGCCGGGTCCACCCCGGCCTCGGCCAGTTGCTCGGTCACGATGAAGCGGAAATCCGATCCGGTGACCACGATGGGCCCGGCAAATCCCGGGGTAGAGAGCCGCCGCGCAGAGGCCTGAAACAGCGTCTCGGGGCCCAGAAGCCGGGCGAATTGCTTGGGATAGCTTTTCCGGCTGAGCGGCCAAAGCCGCGTGCCCGAACCGCCGCACAGCAGCACGGGATGGATCAGCGCCTCTGACCCTTGTATCTGACTCATGACTGGACTTCCTTCCTCGCCGCGTACACCCCTGCGACCGAGACCGATGCGCAGGTGGATCATATCACGACACTGCTGCCTGTGCCCGAGGCGAAATGGGGGGTGAGGTGCCCCTAGTTTCCATAGCCTCGTCAGCCTGAATAGCCGCAGCAACGCTGTCCTTTGCTGTCAATCTGCTCTCATAGTGGCGAAAGCCAAGT
>JANLQT010000715.1:0-7503 GCA_031368035.1 Rhodobacterales bacterium
CCGAAGCGGCCTGACCCCGCGTTGCAGCGGACTTGAGCGCGCCCTTCCGGGGCGCGTTTTCATTTTGTGATATCGCTTTTAAAACAATGCGTTGTAACGTCATGCTCACGCAGCGCGTGAGGGTTTGGCCTTTTTGAGAATATTTGTGCAGAATCAGTGCGTTGCACCTTGAAGCTTAGCCAAGGTCGCGGGCAGCCAGAGCTTGGGAAATTTCGGCCCGGACCAGTTTGCGGACGTTGCGGGTGATCTTCTCGCCCAGGACGCCGGCAAGCTCTTCACGCAGGATATCCCGCACCAGTTCGCGTAAAAGCACTTCGTCATAGGTGGTTTCGGCAGGATTTTCTTCGCTGTCGAAAGGCCCCTCTTCGCTGTCGAAAGGCGCGCCTTCGGTATTGAAATCTTCGTCCTCAAGGAAAGCCGGGTCGGATTCCGAGATAACCTCCAGCGGGTCCTCGAAGGCCGCTTCCGCTTGGATCCCGGCGATGGCCTCGGCTGCGGCCTGATCAGCCCAAAGCCGATCGTCTGCCGAGATCGGCTGCGAAGCCGTTTCGGGCGCGGCGGGCGGTGGCTCCATCACATCGACCGGCTGATTCCATGGCGGCGCAACCTCGGGTGATTCTTCGGGCAGAACGCGCGCGGCCTGGGTCAGGGTGAAGCGATGTGGTGCCAGCGGCGCATCCGGGACAGGTTCACTGGACGCGGACCGGGCGGAAGCGGGCTGCACGGGCACAGAAAACGGCGGCACGGAAAACGGCGCATCCAGTTCAGCCGGCTCTGGCTCTGCCTCGGGCAAAGACCAGCCGCTGGGGCTAAGCTGCGCCGAGGGCGGCAGGTCCGTCCAGTCTTCTTCCTCTTCCCAGACATCGTCTTGGGGCACTTGCGGAACCACGCGCAGGGCCGGGGTCAGCATCAGGCGCGTCTCGGCCGGTACGGGTTTGGGCGCGGCAGGCCGCAGGTCTTCCGACACCAGCCTGCGAATCGAGCTCAACACATCTTCAATCTCGATCGCGCTCATCGCATCCGACATGAGGGGCCCTTCCGTTCGGCACCCAGAGTAGCGCGGCACCGCATTTGCCACAAGATACTGTGGCAGTCTGGTTAACCTCAGCCTAACGCAGCCGCGACAAGACGATTAGTCGCGGCCCATCAGCTTCATGATCTGATCCAGCTTCTTGCCCTGGGTCGAGGTGACGGGGCCGCCCTCCACCGCGTTGAAATAGGCTTTGGGATCATAGATTGGCACACCCAATTTCAGACGCTCGGCCGTCAGCAGCCCCATCGAGGACAACAGCGAATACTGGCCGTTGTATAGATTGGCATAGGCTTGAAGCCGCGCGGATTCGGCGCTGAGCACCGCTTGCTGGGCGTCCAGCACGTCCAGCGTTGTGCGCGAACCCACGTCGAATTCCTGCCGCACACCGTCCAGTGCCGCCTGCGCTGCCGTGACCTGCTGATCGGAAGCCGTGATCGAGGCCGAGGCCACCCCAAGATTGGACCAGGCATTGCCGACGCCCTGCGCGACGCCAACCGCCGACTGGGCAAGACCGAATTTGGCCGCATCCTGAGAGTTCAGCGATTGCCGGTACAGCGCCGACAACTGGCCGCCCGCGTATAATGTGCCAGAGATCTGCACCCCGGCCGACAGACTTTGCGGCGAATAGCCGGACTGGATGCTGGTGTTCACATCGTTGAGGTAGCTGGTCAGCCCGGCTGTCACATTGCCCGCAATCTTGGGCTGCATGGCCAGCATCGCACTTTGCACCCGCAAGTCCGCGGCCAGCGACTGGTGCTGGGCGGCAAGGATCTGCGGATTGGTCTTGGCGGCGATCGCCTGCGCTTCGGACAGCGACCGGGGCAGCGCCGGGGCGCGCGGCATAGCGGCCAGTTTCGCGGGATAATGCCCGACCGAGGCCTTGTAGGCCTCGCGTGCCAGCGTCAGCGCGCCTTGCGATGCCACAAGCTGCGACTGGGCCGCCGCCAGTTGCGCTTCGACCTGGCTGACGTCGGTCATCGTGACCTCGCCCACGTCGAACTTGTCCCGCGCGGCGGACAGGTCTTTGGTCACCAACTCGACGTTGGATTGCTGCATCTCGACCATGCGCCCTTGCAGGCCGACGTTGATATAGGCTTGCGCCGCGCCCAGAAGGACCTGCTGTTCCACCGAGCGCAGACTTTGCTCGGTCGCCAGAACGGTTTCCTTCACCGTCGCGATATTGGTCTTGCTGGCCCCGAAATCATACAGGGTCATCTGCGCCGTCAGATTGAAGCTGACATTCTGCTGTTCGACCCAATCGACGATCGTGCTTTGGCCGCCTGACCCTGCGACCACTCCCTGCTGCTGCTGACCAGCGTCAATCGCTTGCGCGATATAGGTCAACACCGGTCGCAGCGCCGCCATGGCCACCGCGACGTTTTCATCCGAAGCGCGCAGGGTTGCCTGGTTCTGCAGCAGAAGATTTGAGGTCTTGTAAGCCCCGGCGAGCGCATCGCCCAAAGTCTCGGCTCCGACAGAAGAGGCCTGCATGGCCAGCACCACGGCCGCAACCCAGCTCAAATTCTTGCGCATTCCCATTTCCTTGCCGTTTTGGCCATATCCACTGTGCCCTTCCCCAAGCTAAGTCGCCCGAAGAGGATCGCAAGTCACTGGCCCGTCAGAGGGCGAAACTTCTTTGCACCTGAAAGCCCGGCAACACGGGGGCTGCCGCGTTGAAGGCGAAGCGCCAGCTGACCGCGCCGGACTGCATCATGCCCAGCTTGGCCACGCCCAGGGCGCCGGTCATGAAAATCGCGGCGATCCGGCCCCCTTCCGCAAGCTGGCGGATCAACGCTTCGGGCACGGTCTCGACCCCGCCCTCGATGAGGATCACGTCAAAGGGGCCGCGGTCCGCCGCGCCTTTGGCCAAGGGACCGATGGTCAGTTCGACCCGGCCCCCCTTGTCCAGCGTGCCAAGCCGCAGCGAGGCGCCTTGCGCCAGGACCGCATCTTCTTCCAGCGCAACCACGGCGCCTGCCATCTGCGCCACCAGCGCCGGTCCATAGCCCAGCCCCGCGCCCACCACCAGCACGCGGTCGGTCGGTTGAATATCCAGCGCATCAAGCATCTTGGCGAGCGTTCTTGGCTCCAGCACCACACGGCCCGGCGCCAGAGTCAGATTTTGCCCGGCATATGCCGCCTCGCGCGCGGCATCTGGCACGAAAACCTCGCGCGGGACATGCAGCATCGCGGCAATGATCGGGAACTTCGTCACGTCCGACGGCCGCACCTGAGTGTCAACCATGGTCACGCGGCGGGTGGAGAAATCGCTCATCAGGGACTCTCAATTGCTAAGCTGGCTTACGACATGCCACAAAGCCGCGGGCAGGGCAACGGGTCAGCCCGGGCCTTGGTCTTGGGATCGCAGGCTTTTCGCCGCTGCGGCATTTCCGCCGAATTGTTCAGCAGACCGCGCATCGCTCCCGAACAACTCGGCCCGGTGGTCGGTCAGATACAGCTTCAGCCAGGGGGTAAACCGGCCCGGACCTTCGGCGATGGCGGCCTCGATCTCGGGCAGCGTCATCCAGGCGGTGCCGGCAACCTCGGATGGGTCGGGGTTCAGCACGGGCCGGGTCTTGGCATCGGCCAGAAACACATCGACCAACTCATGCTCGGTCATGTCCGGCCCCACTTTGGCGCGATATTCCACACGGGCAAGCGGGCGCAGGTCCAGCCCGGTGATGCCCAGTTCTTCTTTCATCCGGCGATGGGCGCAGGCCAGTTGCGCCTCGCCCCACCGGGCATGGCTGCAACAGGCATTCGCCCAAAGCCCGCCGGAATGGTATTTGCCCAAGGCGCGCTGCTGCCACAGAAAGGCGCCCCCCACCCGCAGGAACACCGAAATCGCCGGATGCCGCAAGCCGCGCCGATGCACCGCAAGCTTGTCCATCGGCCGAAGCTGGCCATCCTCCCAGGCGGGGATCAACATGTCATCCATCGAAGGTTGGGGTAGCGCGGGGCACGCCGGCTTGGCAAGGGGGATCGGACGGGCAAGATGCGGCCTGCGCAAGGCTTCGTTAACCGGTATCGGCCAATCTGGCGACATCGCCCTGAAGGAAGGACCGCCATGACTCGCCCCGAAACCGAAACCGAGCTGTCCGAGGTGCAGGCCCAGATCGCCCGGCTGCAGGTGCGCGAATTGTTCCTGCAAACCCGCCTGCGCCTGACTCTGCCGCCGGAAGCAGAGGACGCGCCCCGCCCCGGCTGGCCGATCGCGCGTGCCGATCAGACCTCGGGCCGCAGGATTTCAACCTCTTCGCCGCCCCGAATCGCCGTGTAAAAGCAGCTGCGCCGGTTTGTGTGACAGGCCGGACCCGTCTGCTGAACCAGCGCCAGCAGGCAATCGCGGTCGCAGTCGATGCGCAACTCGGTCAGGGTCTGCGCGTGCCCGGACGTTTCGCCCTTCACCCACAACGCCCCGCGCGAGCGCGACCAATAGGTCACGCAGCCAGTTTCCAGCGTCAAAGCCACGCTTTGGGCATTCATGAAGGCGAACATCAGCACCTCGCCCGAACTTGCGTCCTGCGTGATGCAGGGGATCAGGCCATTGGCATCAAAGGTCAGCGAATCGGGGGCAAAGGGCAATGCAGGCTCCTTGGCGGCGAGGGAATTCGCGCCTATCTAGGGGCTGACGCAGACAAAGGCCATATGGGCATGAGCGACACTGACCTTGTCTCCCTTTATTCCAAACGCATCCTGGCGCTGGCGGCCGACATTCCGCTTCTGGGGCGGCTGGAGGCGCCGCAGGCATCCGCCAAGCGCCGCTCGCCGCTGTGCGGGTCCACTGTCACCGTCGATCTGACCGTCAAGGACGGCCGGATCAGCGACTTCGCACAGGATGTGAAGGCCTGCGCCCTTGGCCAGGCCTCTGCCGCGATCTTGGGCGATGTGGTGATTGGCCGGAGCCTGCCCGAGTTGCTGCGCGCCCGGGACGAGGTGAAAGCCATGTTGACCGTGGGCGGCCCGGTGCCCGCCGCGCCCTTTGGCGAATACGAAGTGCTGCAAGCCGCCAGGGATTACCGCAACCGCCACGCCTCGATTCTGCTGGCGCTGGAGGCGACTTGCGAAGCGTTCGGCCAGATTGCCTGACCCAGCGGTTTCAGCTCGGTCAAAATACTCATCTTCTGAACAGAAAAAGCCGCCGTCCCGAGGGACAGCGGCAGGTGGTCTGGCTTGGCCGGGAACGGGACAGAACCCTGGCCTCAGGGGCAGACGTCGGCAAAGGCAAGGGTCAGGCGGAACCGGTCAGGGCCAGGCCGGCATAAAGAAGCAGAAACAAGGCAAGCGCCCCCACGGCATCTTCCACCGTCTGAAACGCGGGCGACTTGCGAATCTGAATCAGCTTGGCCATGGCAACCCCTCTTGATGTTGCTTGATTGTTCTCATACTTACCTGGTCCCAGTCAAGAACTTTAAGAGAACATTAACCAAATTTTCTGCACCTACCCGACGCCCAGCAGCTTGATCGCCCGGTCTTGATCCAGCAGCCACAACAGCACCCGCGCCGCCTTGCCCCGGGCCGAGGTCAGATCGGGATCATCCCCCAACAGCCGCCGCGCATCGGTTTGCGCGATCGCCATCAGCCCGGACTGACGTTCCAGATCGGCCATGCGGAACTTCGGCAGGCCCGATTGCGCCGTGCCGATCAGATCGCCCGCGCCGCGCATCGCCAGATCCTCTTCCGAGATCCGGAACCCGTCCTCGGTGTCGCGGATCACTTTCAGCCGCCGCTCTGCCCCTTCGGACAGGGGCGATCCATAGATCAGCAGGCAGGTCGATTGCGCCGCGCCCCGCCCCACCCGGCCCCGCAACTGGTGAAGTTGCGCCAGACCGAATATTTCGGCCCGTTCGATCACCATGATCGAGGCGTTGGGCACGTTCACGCCGACCTCGATCACCGTGGTCGCCACCAGAACCTTGGTCTCGCCCGCCGTAAAGGCCGCCATCGCCGCGTCCTTGTCCGCGCTGGGCATCTGGCCATGCACCAGCCCGACACCCGCCCCCAAAGCCGCGCGCAGCATGGCAAAGCGCGCCTCGGCACTGGCATAGTCCAGCACTTCGCTGTCCTCGACCAGCGGGCAGACCCAATAGGCCTGCCGCCCCTCGGCCACCGCGCGGCGCAAATGCTCGACCACCTCGTCCAGCCGCTGGTCCGACAGCAGCGCGGTGCGAATGGGCTTCCGCCCGGCGGGCTTTTCGTCCAGCACCGAGACATCCATGTCGCCGTAAGTCGCCAGCGCAAGAGAGCGCGGAATGGGTGTCGCCGTCATCACCAGCACATCCGCCGCCTGGCCTTTTGACCCCAGTTCCATGCGCTGCGCGACGCCGAAGCGGTGCTGTTCGTCCACCACCGCCAGCCGCAGGTCGTGGAAGATCACATCCTTCTGGAACACCGCATGGGTGCCGACCAGAATCTGGATGCGCCCCTCGGCCAGGTCTGCCAGCTTGCCGGCCCTGTCCGCCCCCTTGTCGCGGCCGGTCAAAATCTCAAGCCGCACCCCGGCGGATTCCGCCAACGGGCGCAGTCCCTCCCAATGCTGCCGCGCGAGGATTTCCGTCGGGGCCATCATCACCCCCTGCCCGCCCGATTCCACCGCGATCAGCAGCGCCAGCAACGCCACCACCGTCTTGCCCGAGCCGACATCGCCTTGCAGCAACCGGTTCATCCGCAGCGGCGATTCCAGGTCAAGCGCGATTTCCCCCACCGCCCGGTTCTGCGCCCCGGTCAGGGTGTAAGGTAGAGATTCGAGCACCTTGCGCTGCAACTGCCCGGTGCCCTGGCTCGCCCTGCCTTTGCCCCGGCGCGCCGCCTTGCGCGCCAGCGCCAGCGTCAACTGATGTGCAAAAAGTTCGTCATAGGCCAGCCGCACCCGCGCCGGATGCGTCGGCGCCAGATCGCCCGGACCCTTGGGCGCATGGACAAATTCCAGCGCGGCGCGCCACTCTGGCCAGCCTTCCCGCGCCTTGAGGGGGGCGTCGATCCACTCCGCCAGATCGGGCACCCGCGCCAGAGCCCCCGCCGTGGCCTTGGCGATGCCCTTCTGCGTGACCCCCGCCGTCAGCGGATAGACCGGTTCGAACGCCGGCAAATCGCCCGCCTCCTCCAGCCGCAGCACATGGTCAGGATGGACCATCTGCGCGATTCCGTCGAACAGTTCGACCCGGCCCGAGACGACGCGGCGCTGACCGGTGGGCAGAAGGTCCCGCAGGTAGTCTCCGCGCGCGTGGAAGAAAACCAGCTGAAATTCCAGCAGGCTGTCGCGCACCGTGACGCGGTAGGGGCCCTTGCCTTGCGCGGGGATGTGCCGTCCAACCTCGACCTCGACCGTAATCACGCAAGGCGGCACCACGTCACGGACCGAGGCTTTGCGGCTGCGGTCCACCCCCGAATGCGGCAGCAGGAACAGCAGGTCCTTGGGACGCTCTACCCCCAGCGGCGCGTAATGTTTCACCGATTTCGGCCCGATTCCC
>JANLQT010000749.1:0-4275 GCA_031368035.1 Rhodobacterales bacterium
CACTTTCGGCGTCGGCGCCAGCGCCCGCGCCAGGGCGACCCGCTGTTGCTGACCGCCCGAAAGTTGGGCAGGTTTGCGGGCCGCCAACGCCTCCAGTTGCACCAGCGCCAGCATCTTTTCGACCTGAGTTTTCACCTCGGCCCCGGGCCGTCCCTGCATCTGCAAGCCAAAGGCGATGTTCTGCGCCACGGTCAGATGCGGGAACAGCGCATAACTTTGGAACACCGTGTTCACCGGCCGCTGATTCGGCGGCAGATTGGACACGTCCTGACCCTTCAGCCGGATCGCGCCCGATGACGGCATTTCGAACCCGGCAAACAGCCGCAAAAGCGTGGTTTTGCCGCAGCCTGACGGTCCCAGAAGGGTGAAGAATTCACCCTCGCGGATGGCGATGGAGACATTATCCAAAGCGCGGAACATCGTGGCGCCCTGGCCAAATTCCTTGACGACGTGTTCAGCTTCAATCGCAGTTCCGGGGGCGTTTTTGGGGACGGCGGTATTCGTGGCGGCCAAGGACTCAGGCTCCTGTCGTTTTGATCATATTGGACGGGCGTCTGATTGTTGCGCAACCAAATTCGGCGTCAGGTGTGAAGCGGCGGTAGGCGTGCCGCCCAAGGTTGTGCCTGCTCAAATTCCGCGCACAGGGCGATCAAAACTTCATCCTCGCCGAAGGGCGCTGCCAGATGGATGCCGATGGGCAACCCGTCCGCGCTTTGGCCCAGCGGCACCGAGGCGGCGGGCTGGCCCGAGGCGTTGAACACCGCGCAGAACGGGGAATAGGCGAAGATGCCCTGCGGCCCGGTGCGGTAGGACAGGTAATCGGTGGTGGTATGGGCAAAGCGGCCGACCTTGGCGGGCGGCTCCGCCAGGGTGGCGGAAAGCAAGATATCCCAAGGCTGGAACCAGCGCGCCATCTGGCGGCCGAAGGCGTGGATCTCGCCCACGGCTTGCAGATAGCGCGTGGGGGACAGACTTTCGGCATGGGCAACGGCCCCGCGCCCGACGCCTTCGACGAGGTCCCCGGTCAGTGCGCGCCCGTTCAGCGCGCCGCGAATCCACAAAGCGGTGCCGACCGCGACGATATCGGTCCATGCGCGCATCATCATCGGCACATCGGCATCGGGGCGGGCCGGTTCGACATGGTGGCCAAGGCTTTCCAGCAGGCGACCTGCTGCTCGCACCGCCTTTGCCACGTCGGGATGAATCGCGTCCCCGGTGAAAGTCGTCTCGCAGATCGCCACGCGCAGGCGGCGCGGCGGGCGGCTGATGGCATCGGCGTGGCTGGTGGTCAGGGGCGGGGCGACATAGGGCGCGCCAAGGTCAGAGCCTTGGCAGGCGTCCAGCATGCGCGCCGTGTCACGCACCGATTTGGTGAGGAACCCGTCGATCGACATGCCCGCCCAGCCCTCGCCGGAATAAGGCCCGTCCGGCAACCTTGCGCGGGTCGGCTTGAACCCGAACAGCCCGCAGGACGAGGCCGGTATCCGCACCGACCCGCCGCCGTCCGAGCCATGCGCAAAGGCCACGATCCCCGCCGCGACGGCTGCCCCCGCCCCGCCGGAGGACCCGCCCGAGGTGTGGTCCAGGTTCCACGGATTGCGCGTCGGTGCGCCATAGACCGCGCTTTCGGTGGCGGCGCCGATCCCGCCCTCGGGGCTGGTGGTGCGCCCGAAGGTCACGACACCGGTGGCACGGATACGCTCGAAAATCGCGGAATCCTGATCGTATCTGGTGTTGGCGAACAGCCGAGAGCCGTTGTGGCTGGGGAAATCCACCGCCTCACACCCGAGGTCTTTCAGCAGAAACGGCACGCCCCGGAACGGCCCTGTCGGCAGCCCTTCGCGGATCGCCCGCCGCGCCGCAGCTTCCTGCACCAAAACCACCGCATTCAGCGCTGGGTTCAGCCGTTCCACCGCCGCAAGGGCTGCATCGAGCAATTCATCGGGGCTGACCGCGCCCGAGGCCACCAGGTCCGCCTGTGCTGTCGCGTCCAACACCAGATGCCGCTATTCTTTGGCCTTCAAGGTCGAGGTTTGCACCGAGTTCTTGGAGGAGGGGGCCGCCGCGCCGGGCTTGACCACCTCTTTCTTGGGTTTCTTGACGTCTTTACGCTTGTTCATGCCCTTGGCCATGTCGGTATCCCTTTTATTCCGCGAGACTCACCCACCAGCCTATGCAAGTTCGCCGGCGGCGTCATCCGTATAGCGACGTGCCGCATCAGGTCGCGGCCTAATTCCCCGGCATGATCTTGATTTCCTGCCGCAGCTTGCCATCGGACCCAAAGATGAACAGCCGCCCGTCGGTGGTGGCAACCCCGATCCAGCCGGCGCCCATCGTCACTGCTCCGGCCACGGCGTCCGCGGGCAGTTCCAGCACGGGCGGCACCACCGGGCCATGCTGCGGAAGCGGCAGGCGAGTGACAAGCAGCCAGACCACCGCTATGACACCGCCGATCAGGCTGGCGGTCAGACCGATCACCAGCCATTTCAGCAAATGCAGCGAGGCCGGCAAGGGCTGGGGCTGCTCGAAAGGGTCGGACATGGCGCAAACCTTTGAAGACGACGAGGCGGAGGTGCTGCACCTGACCATCGGCCCGGACGCCCCCGACCGCCTTGATAAGGCGCTGGCGGCGCTGGTGCCAGAGGAAGCGTCGCTGTCCCGCACCCGCATCATGCGGATGATCGAGGATGGCGCGGTGCTTTTGGGCGACAGCCCGGTGCGCGATGCCAAGGCCAAGGTGGCCGAGGGGCAGGTCTATACCCTGCGGCTGGACCCGCCCGAAGTGCTGGATGTGCAGGCCGAGGCTATCCCCCTGACCGTGGTGTGGGAGGATGCCGACCTCGTCGTTGTCAACAAGCCGGTCGGCATGGTCGTCCACCCCGCCCCGGGCACGCCCAATGGCACCTTGGTCAACGCGCTGCTGCACCACTTCGGCGGCAATCTGTCCGGCATTGGCGGGGTAAAGCGCCCGGGCATCGTGCACCGGATCGACAAGGACACCTCTGGCCTGCTGGTCGTCGCCAAATCCGACCGCGCGCATCATTCCCTGTCCGAGCAGTTCGCGGCGCATACGGTGACGCGGCGCTATCTGGCGGTGCTGTACGGCACCCCCGAAGCCTCGGACCCGCGCATCCGGGGCCTGAAGGGCGTCAGCTTCGAAGCAGCGGGCATCCTGCGGATCGCCACCCATCTGGCGCGGCACAAGTCCGACCGGCAGCGGCAAGCGGTGGTCTGGGATCAGGGGCGTCATGCGGTGACGCGGGTCAGGGCGGTGGAACGGTTCGGGGGCGGGGCGGCGTCGCTGGTCGAATGCTGGCTGGAAACCGGGCGCACGCATCAGATACGGGTGCATCTGGCCTATGCCGGGCATGGGCTGATCGGCGATCAGGTCTATGGCGGGGCGCGCAAACTGACCACGAAGTCCGTCGGTCCCGAGGCCGCGGCACTGGTCCAGTCCTTTCCTCGGCAGGCGCTGCACGCGGCGAGCCTTGGCTTTGACCATCCTGTCACCGGCGAGCGGCTGGAGTTTTCTGCGGAACTTCCCGCCGACATGGCGCGTTTGATCGAGGTGCTTGGCGCAGGCCCAGGCTGACCGTCGGAAATCGCTCAATCGGGCGTTCATCTTTGCAAGGTCAGATGCCGGGGCCTTGCAACACCTTTTTAGATTGCTAAATACATCCATTCCCGAGGGCTCAACGTAGACTCGGGATATAAGGGAGCGTCGCTTATGAGCACCTACGCCAATCTTCCGGCCCCGTCGCCGGAACAAGGTCTGAACCGGTATCTGCAGGAAATCCGGAAATTCCCGCTGCTGGAGCCGGAACAGGAATATATGCTGGCCAAGCGCTGGGCCGATCATCAGGACAGCAATGCCGCGCACCAGATGGTGACCTCGCACCTGCGGCTGGCCGCCAAGATCGCCATGGGCTATCGCGGCTATGGGTTGCCGCAGGCCGAGGTGATCTCGGAAGCCAATGTCGGGCTGATGCAGGCGGTCAAGCGGTTCGATCCGGAACGCGGGTTCCGGCTCGCGACCTATGCGATGTGGTGGATCCGGGCCTCGATCCAGGAATATATCCTGCGGTCGTGGAGCCTCGTAAAGCTGGGCACCACCTCGGCGCAGAAGAAGCTGTTCTTCAACCTGCGCAAGGCGAAAGCCAAGGTCGGCGCGCTGGAAGAGGGCGATCTGCGGCCCGAGAATGTGGCCCGCATCGCCAAGGACCTGTCGGTGTCCGAAGATGAAGTGATCGCGATGAACCGTCGCCTGTCGGGGGG
>JANLQT010000756.1:0-1740 GCA_031368035.1 Rhodobacterales bacterium
AGTTGGCAAGCGCCTCGATCCCCATGATCCGCAAGATGTCATGCGGCGCCGGGTTGCCGTCCATGATGTAGTCGCCCTTCTGCACGAAGTCGCCTTCCTGCACCGGAATATGCTTGCCCTTGGGCACCATGTATTCCATCGGCGTCAGCGTCTCATCCACCGGTTCCACCGTGATGCGGCGCTTGTTCTTGTAATCCTTGCCAAAGCGCACATAGCCGTCCGCTTCCGCAATGATCGCGTGGTCTTTCGGACGACGCGCCTCGAACAGTTCAGCCACGCGCGGCAGACCGCCCGTGATGTCCTTGGTCTTGGCACCTTCGCGCGGAATACGCGCCACCACGTCGCCCGGACGGATGGTTTGGCCATCCTCCACCGACAGAATGGCGTCCACCGACATGCCATAGGAAATCGGCTGACCGGTTTCACCCCGGACCGGCTCGCCGGTGTCGGGATTCATGATGATGATCTCCGGCTTCAGATCATTGCCCTTCGGCGCAGACCGCCAGTCGGACACGATCTTTTGTGTCATGCCGGTCGCCTCGTCGGTATCCTCGCGCACCGAAATGCCCGAGATCAGGTCCACGAACCGCGCCGCGCCGCCTTTTTCGGCGATGATCGGCAGGGTATAGGGGTCCCATTCGAACAGTTTGGTGCCGCGCTTGACCATCTGGCCGTCCTTGGCGTGAATCTTCGCGCCATAGGTCAGTTTGTGGACCGCACGTTCTGCGCCCACTTCGTCCACAATGGCGATCGACATGTTCCGGCCGACCACGATCTGCTCGCCCGCAACGTTGGACAGCAGGTTGGCGTTGCGGAACTCGATCTTGCCCTCTTGCGAGGCTTCCAGGAACGACTGCTGACCGCCCTGCGCGATGCCGCCGATGTGGAACGTCCGCATCGTCAGCTGCGTGCCCGGCTCACCGATGGACTGCGCGGCGATGATGCCGACCGCTTCCCCGATGTTGACCAGCGTGCCGCGCGCAAGGTCTCGGCCATAGCACATGGCGCAGACACCCTCTTCGGCTTCGCACGTCAGCGGGCTGCGGATGCGGCAAGATTGCACGCCCGCCTGGTGGACAACGTCCGCCCGGCGTTCGTCGACCAACTCGCCGCGCGCCACCAACACCTCGTCCGTGCCCGGCCGCAGGATGTCATCCGCAGCCACACGGCCAAGGATGCGTTCGGCCAGCGATTGCACGACTTCACCGTCGTTAACCGCCGGTTCCGCCTTGATCGCCCGCTCTGTGCCGCAATCATGCGCCCGGATGATGCAGTCCTGCGCCACGTCCACCAGACGCCGCGTCAGATAGCCCGAGTTCGCGGTCTTCAACGCGGTATCGGCAAGGCCCTTCCGCGCGCCGTGGGTCGAGTTGAAGTATTCAAGAACGGTCAGACCTTCCTTGAAGTTCGAGATGATCGGCGTTTCGATGATCTCGCCCGAAGGCTTGGCCATCAGACCGCGCATCCCGCCCAGCTGCTTCATCTGCGCCGGCGAGCCGCGCGCGCCCGAGTGGGACATCATGTAGACCGAGTTGGGTTCCATTTCGGCACCTGCATCGGTGTAATGAACCGCCGAGATTTCGGCCATCATTTCCGCCGCGACCTTGTCCGAGCATTTGGACCAGGCATCGACCACCTTGTTGTACTTTTCGCCCTGGGTGATCAGGCCGTCCATGTACTGCTGTTCGAATTCCTTCACCTGATCGCGAACTTCGTTGACGATGGTCCATTTCGATTCCG
>JANLQT010000780.1:0-1583 GCA_031368035.1 Rhodobacterales bacterium
GCCATCGCGTCCGTGGTCTCGCCCAGTTCCGAGCGAATCTTCGAGGCCATCATGCGGACCGAGGGAAACTCGGGCTGGATGGCCAGGGCTTCGTCATAGTGTTCCAGCGCCTTGCGGCTGTCGCCAGACGCCGAATAGACGCGCCCAAGCCCGACATGGGCCGCAGCCAGGCGGGGATCTTCTTCAAGCAGGCCAGAGAAGATTTCACGCGCGGATTCGAGGTCGTTCTGCTGCAGGGCGGCGAGGCCAGCTTGCACATCCTCACGGACACCCGGTTGCAGACGTGAACGGTCAAGACGGGGAGAGAGAGCCATGTGGGCAATTCCTGTTAAAATTCAAACCAAATGCGCCGGTGCCGAAGTCTACTGATCGGACGGACATAAATCTACTCACCTTTCCTGAGATTCGCCAAACAGTTAGTGATCAATGTTTCTCAAGTGGTGCAGATGGACCGGTTCGCTCTTGAGCTTTCCCGGGCCGTGAGGCTTGATTGCGCGTGGCTGAACGCCGGTTGTCACAAGGGGCCTTCAGTTGGGCGCGACGCAAGCTCCGATCTTCATTCTGACCGCGCCGGGATTGCCCGGACAGACGCTGGCCGCGATGTTGGCACGCGGCGGTGCAGCATATGATGTGCCCGAACTGAATTTCCTGCTTGCGGAATCGATCTCGGGCCTGATGCGCGACCTGGTCGGGATCCGGGCGGTGCAGATGCACGGCATCCTGCGGACCCTGGCGCAACTTCTGTCGGGCGAACAAACGCTTGCGTCCGTGGAAATGGCGCGGCGCTGGATGTTGCGGCGCGGCTATCAGACCACCCAGCACGCTTTTGACGAGGTTCTGGACCTTGTCGCGCCGCGCCGGCTGGTCATGCCGCTGACCGCGCCCTTGTTTGAAGGGCCGACCCAGACGCGGCTGGCCCAGACCTATCCGGCGGCCCGCTATGTAAGGTTGTTGTCCCATCCGCATTTCTATGGCCGGCATGTGTCGGTGGACACGTTGGCGCAGGTGGCGATGCAGCTTGCCGGGGCGATGGATGCCGGTCAGCGGCCCGCGGTGCCTGATCCGCAGTCACTTTGGCTGCTGTTTGATCAGGCGGGGAATGATCTGCAAGACCGGCTTGGGACGAATCAGATGATCCCGGTGACGATGGAAGCGTTGCTGACGGACCCCGAGGCGACCCTGGCGAAGCTTGCACGCAATCTTGATTTGCCATCGAACGCAGCCGCAGTGTCTCGCATGATGCAGCCCGAAGTGTCGGCCTATGCAGGTTCAGGGCCAATGGGCGCATCGGTGCAGGGGGCAGTCACCAGCTTTGCCGCGATGAAGAAGGCCATGCCTGACCCGTCCAGTTCGCGGCTGGACGCAGGAATGCCCTGGCAGCTTGAGCCGATGCCGTTCTCGGCGGACACCATCGCCCGGGCCAACGCCCATGGTTACGCCGACGCCTTGCCGGAACTTGAGCAACTTGAACCGGCGACGTCAGACGAGTGATGCGTCAGGCGTTCAAGCAGTCGGGCGTTCAAGCCGTCAGGCGGTCGGGGGGGCGGGCTGGTCCGGCGCGCTGGCCGGGCCCTCGGATGCTG
>JANLQT010000533.1:0-3439 GCA_031368035.1 Rhodobacterales bacterium
ATCGCAGATCGTGACCTTTGGCATCAGCGCCGGGTGGAAGATGATCTTCTTCTTGTGCGTCGCCGAATTGGTCAGCACCCCGGCGCGACCGACTTCCGAGCCGGTCCCGGCGGTGGTCGGCACCGCGATGATCGGCGCGATTTTCGAGGCATCCGCCCGCGTCCACCAGTCGTCCACATCCTCCAGCTGCCAGACCGACAGGTCTTTGCGCTGGTGCGCCATCAGGGCGATCATCTTGCCAAGGTCAAGGCCAGAGCCGCCGCCAAAGGCCACCACCCCGTCATGCCCGCCGGCCAGATAAACCGCGATCCCGTCGATCATGTTCTTCTCGTTCGGGTTGGGGTCCACTTCCGAGAACATCGCCCGGCCCAGCCCCGCGGCCTCCAGCACATCCAGCGCCGCCGCCGTGATCGGCAGGCTCGCGAGGGCCTTGTCGGTGACCAGCAGCGGCTTTTTCAGCCCGACGGCCTTGCAGTGCTCGGCCAGTTCCGAAATCCGGCCGACGCCGAACTTGATGGCGGTCGGGTAGGACCAGTTCCGATTGGGGACGTTGTGCGTCATGTCTCAGACCTTCTTCAGATGATAGGATTTCGGTCGGGTGACCGAATAATAGCCAAGATAGGACAGCGACCCGCCCCGGCCCGTGTCCTTGCAGCCCGTCCAGCACAGCGCGGGGTCAAGGTAGTCGGCCCGGTTCATGAACACCGTTCCCGTCTCGATCTGCGCGCCAATTGCGGCGGCGGTGTCGTAGTCGTTGGTCCAGACCGAAGCGGTCAGGCCATAAAGACTGTCGTTCATCAGCCGGATGGCTTCGGCATCGTCCTTGACCTTCATGATGCCGACGACCGGGCCGAACGATTCCTCCATCATCACCTTCATGGAGTGATCGACACCCGTCAGCACCTGCGGCGCGAGATACGCCCCCCCGTCATCCGCCGGGAAGTTTTTCGGGTCGATCAGCGCTTTGGCGCCCTTGGCCAGCGCCTCGGCAATCTGGTCCCGCACCACCTTCGCAAACCGCTTGTTCGCCATCGGCCCCAGGGTCGAGGCCGCGTCGAACGGGTTGCCCAGTTTCAGCGCATTGGTCCAGGCGACGGCCTTTTCCACGAAGGCGTCATACAGGCTTTCGTGCACATAAATCCGCTCGATCCCGCAGCAACATTGGCCGGCGTTGAACATCGCACCGTCCATCAGCGTATCGACCGCCGCCTCCAGATTGGCGTCGGCCCGCACATAACCAGGGTCCTTGCCGCCAAGCTCCAGCCCCAGCGCGGTGAACGTACCCGCCGCCGCCCGTTCTATCGCTTGCCCGCCCGCGACCGAGCCGGTGAAGTTCACGAAGTTGAACGCCCGGGCGCCGATCAGCGCCTCGGTCGTGGGGTGGTCGAGCACCACGTTCTGGAACACATCCTCGGGCACGCCGGCGTCATGGAACGCCTCGGCAAGCCGCGCGCCGACCAGCAGGGTCTGGCTGGAGTGCTTCAGGATGACGGAATTGCCCGCAATCAGCGCCGGGATCAGGGTGTTGATTGTGGTCAGGTAGGGATAGTTCCAGGGCGCCATGATGAAGACCACACCCACCGGTTCGCGCGCGATATAGCGGCGGAAGGCGCCGGAATCTTCGACCATCGTCGGCGCCAAAGTCGCCGCCGCTATCTCTGCCATGTACTCGGTGCGGGCATTCAGTCCGCCGAATTCGCCGCCGAACCGGGTCGGACGGCCCATCTGCCAGGCGAGTTCCTCGACGACCTGGTCTTTCATCTCGTTCAGCTTGGAAATCCCGGTTTTGACCAGGGCGATGCGGTGGGACAGGGGCCGGGCGGCCCAGTCCTTTTGCGCGGCGCGGGCGCGGGCGACGGCAGCCGTGGCGGCCTCCATCGTCAGGGGGGTGCGTTCGGCATAGACCGAGCCGTCGACCGGGGAAATCAGTTGGATGGGTTTCATCATTCTCACCTTGGTGATGGGTGAATCACCCATCCTACGGGGTAGGATGGGTAATTCACCCATCCCGTTTTACGTCACGACCGCTCGAACCCGCGCTGGAGTTCAAAGTCCGTCACCACACGGTCGGTCTCGGAAATCTCCCACTGGCAAGCATGGTGATAGTGTTCCACCACATCATCGCCAAAGGCCGCCCGCAGCATGGCCGAGCCATGCATCAACGTCGCCGCATCGCGCAGGGTCCGGGGGATCTCGCGGATGCCCGCCGTCTGATACATGTCGCCCCGCATTTCCGGCTCCAGCACCAACTTCTTCTCGATCCCGTCGAGCCCCGCCGCCAGCAATGCCGCGCAGGCCAGATAGGGGTTCACATCGCTGCCCGGGATGCGGCATTCAACGCGCACCGCCTTGGTATGCTCGCCGCAGACCCGGAAGCCAGCGGTGCGGTTGTCGGCGCTCCACACCGCTTTCGTCGGCGCGAAGAGGCCCATGGTAAAGCGTTTGTAGCTGTTCACGTAGGGCGCCAGGAACGCGGTGATGTCGCGGGCGTGGTGCAGTTGCCCGGCCATGTAGTGCTTCATCAGGTCGGACATGCCGAGGTGATCGGCCTCGTCCTGGAAACTGGCCTTGCCGTCGAGGCTCCACAGGCTTTGATGGATATGCGACGAGGAGCCGGCTTTCTTGGTGTCGTACTTGGCCATGAAGGTGACGGACTTGCCCTTGGTCCAGGCGATTTCCTTCACGCCATTCTTCACCAGCACATGATTGTCGGCGGTGTCCAGGGCGTCGGAATAGCGGTAGTTGACTTCTTCCTGCCCGGCATCCGCCTCGCCCTTGGTGTTCTCGATCGGGATGCCCGCGCCGAACAGACCGTTGCGGACGGCGCGCATCACGTCTTCTTCCTTGGTGGTCTGGAAGATGTGGTAATCCTCGTTATAGGCGCTGACCGGGTGCAGCGCCTTCAGGCCGCCATCGCGCAGGTTTTCATAGGAATTCTCGAACAGGTAGAATTCCAGCTCCGTCGCCATCATCGCATCAAAGCCCAAAGCGCGGGCGCGGGCGACCTGTTTCTTCAAGATGGCGCGAGGGGAATGCGGCACCTCGGCATGGGTGTGGTGGTCCAAAAGATCCGCCAGCACCAGCGCGGTGCCGGGCAGCCAGGGGATCAGCCGCAGCGTCGACAGGTCGGGCTTTTGCACATAATCGCCGTAACCTGTGGTCCATGACGAGGATTTGTAGCCCTGCACGGTGTTCATGTCCTGATCGACGGTCAGCAGATAGTCGCAGCAATGCGTCTCCTCCCAGCCGCTTTTGACGAAAAACGCGGCGTGGAAGCGTTTGCCCATCAGGCGGCCCCACATGTCCACTCCGGCCACCAGCACGGTGTCAATCGTGCCGCGTTCCACGAGGTCTTTCAGTTGGTCGAGTGTCAGATTGCCGGGCATGGTCCGGTCTCCCTTTGATGGTGGCCGCATTGGGCCTTGTGGTTGGGCGCGTC
>JANLQT010000002.1:0-2777 GCA_031368035.1 Rhodobacterales bacterium
GCGCGGGTGGTGCGGGCGGATGAGGCGGGGCGCGCGGGTGAGCGGGCAGGGGGGCCGGGTTTTGCCACGCGGCGCGACCCTGCGGCAAGCCAGCCGTCCGCCGATGGGCGCATGGCTTTGGCGCCGCCGCAGCCTGCGGGGGGCGAGGACCAGCCGACCCTGGCGCTGGCCACGCCGATGGAATCCGATGCCATGCCGCTGGAGGTCGCGGATTTCATCCGCGCCATCCAGTTCCCCGAAGACGCCGAGGATGTGGCCGGGTTCGCCGCGCTGCGCCGCGCCTTGTCGGACCGGGCGGCGGCCAAGCTGATCCGCGCCTCGCAGGATGTGCTGACCCTGCTCGCGCAGGACGGCATCTATATGGATGACCTTGTGCCCGACCGCGCCCGCCCCGATCTGTGGCGCCGCTTTGCATCGGGCGAGCGCGGGCGCACCATCGCGGCGCTGGGCGGCATCCGCGACCGGTCGTGTCTGGCGCTGACGGGGCAGAAGATGCGCGAGGACCCGGTGTTCCGCGACGCCGCGCACCATTTTCTGCGCAGCTTTGACCGGGCCTTTGCCGCGATCGAGCCCCTGTCCAGCGACGAGGACATCGGCCTGATGTCCGACACCCGCACCGCGAGGGCGTTCATGCTGGTGGGCCGCGTGGCGGGGACGTTCGACTGAGGGCTTGGTATCGCGTAGGATGGGTTATTCACCCATCATTTCCGCGACCTGCGACAGCATGGGCTCCTCACCCATCCTACGGGTTCTCACTCCAGCGGCAGGATCATCGTCGTGGCGGCCCGAAAGCCGAAGATATACGCCAGAAGGCCGATCCGTTCGGTCTTAAGCACCTTGAACCCCAGCCTTGCATACAGCGCCCGCGCGCGCAGGTTGCTGTCGATCACTTCCAGCCGCACCTCGGGATAGCCGCGCTTTCGTGCCTCGGCGCACAGCGCGCCGATCAGCGCGGTGCCAATGCCAAGGCTGCGCGCAGAAGGCGTCACGCAAATGCCGTCGATCAGGAAGCGGCGGTTGTCCACATCGCGCGACAGGCGCGGCAGGAGCCAGGACCGCCAGGCCGCGCCGAATACGCCGTAAGCGCCCTGCATGTCGCGGAGCGTGCCACCCGCGAACGACCCGGCGGGCGATTTGAACCCAGCGATGCCCAAAAGCCGGTCCCTGTGGTCCAGCGCCACCACCGCGTGATCGCCGCGCAGGGTGAATTCCAGATAGCGCAGCGCCCGCGCCTCGGGCCCCAGAATGCCGCCGAGTTTACTGCCAAAGGCCAGCCAATACAGCCGCGCCGCATCTGGGCGCAGGTCATCGGGCAGGCCGAAACGCAGTTCGAAATCCTCTGCGTTGGTGTGGTCGGGTTCAGTCCGCATCGTGTCCCACCGCTGACCGCAGCAGTTCCGCATGGGAGGCGCCCAAAATCCAGCCCTCTTCCAGCGCGGCGGCGGGGGCGGCGGCGAAAAGCGTCGCCAATTGGCCCTGACGGTGCAGGTTTGCCAGCGCTTGTGCCAGAAGGCGAACCTGCGCGCTGTCCTTGACCTCGTTCTTGCGCGCGTGCTGTGCCACCAGAGGACCAAGCAGCGAAGGATAGACCTCGGCCAACACCAGCGGCGCATTGGCCAGACGGTCGGGCGGATCGAACGGCCAGATGGCGGTGCGCGGCCCGTCCAGCCGGGACAGAAGCGCCTGACCCATCAGGCTTTGCGAGCCGACGGCACCGGGGTTGGTCAGCATCCAGATCGGTTTGGCGCGGGTCAGAACCTCGGCCTGACGATGCTCGGTCAGGCCATGCGCGGCATAGTCGATGCCATGGCGGCGGGGCGGCAGGTCGGGCAGGTCCCAGCTGGCAGGGCGGCTCCAGAACGGGCCGGGACCGGCGGGGAACAGGCAGTTGATGCTTGCGGCAAGGGCGAAGCGGTTGTTGGCATTGTCCGGCGCGTCGGTCAGGGTGTCGGCCAGCCAGCGCCAGACGGCGCGGGGGTCCGGCTGCCCGGTCAGGGCGCGGGCAAAGCCGGCGGGAAAGGCGAAGGCAAAGTCAAAGCCAAGCAGCACGCGCCGGGTCGAAAGTTCGGTAAGGCGGGCGTGCAGCCACGTCTCGGCGTCAAACCGGGTGCGAAAGTGATGCTCGCAGCGGTCAGAGTCTACGGGGCCAGCCTCGCCGATCCAGATCGAATCCTGTTTGCGTGTGGCGCTGGTCGGGTGGCTGGCGGCGGACCAGTCGGCGATCAGGATATGGTCAAAGCGCATCACGAACCGCCCGGGCCACATCATCCGGGGTGTTCAGATTGGCAAATTCCGCCTCGCTGGGGAAATCGGCAAAGCCTGCACCTTGGGCTGCCGCGAAGTCCCGCAGCCGGGGGCTGGCCCCGCTGGCCAGAAAGGCGCCAAGCGCCGGGGCCAGGCCGGTTGGCCACAGCGCAAAGGTCGGATGCAGGCCCCTTGCGGTGCGGGCGAGCACCGGGGCGGTCGGCGCGGCCTCGGCCGCCCACAACAGGCGCGGCACCAGATCCTGTGGCAGGAAGGGCGCATCGACCGGCACGGTGACCAGATGACCGGCGCCTTTGCTCCGGGCCCAGATCAATCCCGCCAGCACACCCGAAAGCGGCCCGCGCGAGGGGTCTGCATCCGCCAGCACCGGCAGGCGCAGCCCGTCAAACCGGGCCGGATCGCCATTGGCCGACAGCGCAACGCTTGGCACCTGCGGTGCAAAGCGGTCCAGGATCTGGTCGATCAGCCGGGCACCCGCGAAGGCGATCAGCGCCTTGTCCGCCCCGCCAAGC
>JANLQT010000043.1:0-4496 GCA_031368035.1 Rhodobacterales bacterium
AAGCTGGAAGACGGCAAGCAGGTGACCAAGTTTCAGGAAGGCATCCTGCCCTGGGCGCTGCGCAACCCCGTTGCCATCGTGTTCGACGAATATGACGCCGGCCGCCCGGACGTGATGTTCGTGATCCAGCGCGTTCTGGAACATGACGGCAAGCTGACCCTGCTGGACCAGAACGAGATCATCACGCCCAACCCCTATTTCCGCCTGTTCGCCACGTCCAACACCGTGGGCCTTGGCGACACGACCGGCCTGTATCACGGCGTCCAGCAGATCAACCAGGCCCAGATGGACCGGTGGAGCCTTGTGGCAACGCTGAATTACCTGTCCCATGATGCCGAAGCCGCGATCATTCTGGCCAAGTCGCCCCACTACAACACCGACAAGGGCCGCAAGCAGATCAGCCAGATGGTGACGGTCGCCGACCTGACCCGGACCGCCTTCATGCACGGCGATATCTCGACGGTGATGAGCCCCCGCACGGTGCTGAACTGGGCGCAAAACGCCGAGATTTTCCGCAACCTCGGCTATGCCTTCCGCCTGACCTTCCTGAACAAATGCGACGAGCTGGAACGTCAGACCGTCGCCGAGTTCTACCAACGCTGCTTTGGCGAGGAACTGCCGGAAAGCGCCGCCAGCCAAGCCATGAAGTAACCGTAGGATGGGTGAGTCACCCATCTTCCTTTCAAGACGCAACTTATGCACATCGGCCTGATCGGCGGCATCGGCGTGGCGGCGACACTGGTCTATTACCAGCGCCTGACCGCCGCGGTGGTGGTCGAACGGCCAGCCGGTGTCCTTCCCGACCGAGGCCTATGGCAACCTCGCCAACGGCGATCTTCTCAGCACGCTGACCTTCGGCCTTCTGTCCTGGGACGGGCAGAACCCCGCCGTGGTCTTCGTCTTTCTCGCCGTGCTGTTCCAGGTGCTGATGATCTATACACTTTACGGCAAGAGCCGCGCCGTCGTCGCAGCGCAACCTTGAACTCGTCCCGCTGGCGCAGGTAGTCTTTGCCCCAGATGTGGGGTGGGGCAATGATACGACTACTATGGATTGCCGCACTCGTGCTGGCAGGCTGTTCGGATGCGCCAAAGCCAACGAAGGGGACAATATCCGCCCAAACCGCCGCCTGCCGCGTCACCTATGTCGTCGACGGCGACACTCTGCACCTCGACTGCGGCGCGGGGGAACGAAAGGTGCGGCTTCTGGGCTATGACACGCCCGAGGTCTATCACCCCAAATGTGCCGCCGAAGCCGAGGCCGGGCGCAGGGCCACCGATCTTCTCGCCGGCCTCGTTGCCTCTGGCCCCGTCACCGCGATGTCCGTGCAGGGCCAGGACCGCTACGGCCGCGATCTGGCCACCATCTCCATCGCCGGGACCGACGTGACCGGCTACATGCTCGCCTCAGGCCTCGCCCAGCCCTACACCGGCCACAAACACCCCAACTGGTGCCTGTAGGATGGGTGATTCACCCATGCGGCCTTGGGCAAGTCCCTAAATCACCCAAGGATTCCCCGCCTGCTTGCCCTCCACCCAGATCGGGTTGGACCAGGCCCGCTTGCCGCCCGCATCCATCACCGACACCCTGACCCAAGGCGAGTTGTTCAGCCGCGTCAGCGGCACTTCGCCCCGCGTCATCGAATGGCCGTGAATGGCCTTCGCCCCGGTGCCCCAGCCGATCGCGGTGATGGAGACTGCGGCGGAACATTCGACCACCACATGATCCCCCTCCAGCCGCACATCGCGCAACTCCGGCCCCTGGCTGGAATAGAAATCCCCCCGTTTCAGCGCGGCCAGCAGCGCCTCGGGCTCGTTGGCGTCTGATTTCACCATGACCCAGCCGCCGAAATGATCCGGCTCGTGGAAATGCGCGTCGTCGGTGGCGATCATCGTCAGATGCCGCCCCTCGGTCAGCAAATGGTCGGCGATGGCAAAGCCGTCCGGCCGGTCGCAGCCCATCGCGCAGCCGTGGTTGTAAATCTCGACCGCATGCGCCGCGGTGATCCCCCGCGCATCGGCCAGCGTCAGGCCCGACCATTGCGGATGGGCAATGGCCACGAATGCCCCCGCCGCCACCGCCCGCGCCGCGATCTGGGCGCCGGTTTCCTGATCCGTCACCGGCTTGAAACCGGGCGTGTTGGACGGCGCAAAGCTTTCCGGCAGGCCGACTGCAAGGATGTGCCACAACTCGCGATTCGCCATCGCGCCGGAATGGAGTTCCGCGCCCAGAATCGTGGTGAAGGAATTGGTGCGAAACTCCCGCGTGTCCACGATCGGATAGCTGTATTGCCCGACGAAATGGTCAGTCAGCGCC
Organism: Rhodobacterales bacterium; assembly: GCA_031368035.1. Lineage (GTDB taxonomy): Bacteria > Pseudomonadota > Alphaproteobacteria > Rhodobacterales > Rhodobacteraceae > Stagnihabitans. The sequence continues at coordinate 2,315 of JANLQT010000043.1, forward strand.
AGAAAGTCATAGCCTTCATCGCGGTAGCGGCGGCAAACCTCGTCCGGCGCCAGCACGCCATCTGACCGGGTGGAATGGGTGTGCAGATTGCCGCGCCAGAAGCGTCCGGGGGCGGTGAAGGCGGAAAGGGTCTGGGTCATGGCGGCTCCTCAAGGCGCAGGCTTGCGCAGCAGACCATGGCTTCGCTGCCACGTCATGACGAAATCCGCCTCCTTGTGCCGCGAATTTGCCGTATTCCTCTTTGACAATCCGCTTCACCGGAAATGTTCGGCAAGGAGCCGATGATGTCGCTTGACGCCATTGCCTGGCTGACTTTGAATCCCATGCTTGCCTTGATCGGCACCTTTGTGCTGCACGGTCTTGTTATGCTATCCGGTGGCCACAGCCAGCGGTCAGACACCTGATTTCAGACTTGGCCCCCCAGACTTTGCCCGCCACTTGGCCCCCCCAGACTTTGCCCGCCACTTGGCCCCCCAGACTTTGCCCCTCGCGGCTGAACCCGGATTGCACAAGATGACTTTGGACGCGATCGACCCGCCGCAACCCGTTGATGCACAGATGGTGCTGCGCATGGGCCTTCAGGCCGAAACCGCAGCGGCGCTTCTGAAGGCGCTTGGCCATGCGCAGCGACTGATGATCCTGTGCCACTTGTCCACCGGCCCCAAGACCGTGTCCGAGATCGAGGCGAAGCTGGGCGCGCGGCAGGCCGCCGTCAGCCAGCATCTGGCGCGCCTGCGTCAGGACGGTCTGGTCACGGCCGAGCGCGATGGCAAAAGCATCATCTATGACATCGCCGACCCCAATGCGCGGGCGATGATCGACCTGATGTATGCGCTTTATTGCAAGGTCTGACCGTAGGATGGGTGAGGAGCCCATCTTTCCAGCGCAAGATGGGGGAATCCCCCATCCTACCCTCGCCCGATGAACGGCATGTCCCGCGCCATGATCGTCATGAAGGGCACGTTCACCTCCAGCGGCAGGCTGGCCATGTGCAGCACCGCCTCGGCCACCAGATCGACCGGCATGGTCGGTTCCACCCTGACCGACCCATCCGCCTGCGTGGCGCCCATGGTAAATCCGCGCGCCATGTCGGTCAGCGCATTGCCGATGTCGATCTGCCCGCAGGCGATGTTGAACTTGCGCCCGTCCAGCCCCAGCGTCCGCGTCAGCCCGGTCACCGCATGCTTGGACATGGTGTAGGGCGCCGATCCCGGCCGTGGCACATGCGCCGAGATCGAGCCGTTGTTGATGATCCGCCCGCCTTGCGGCGACTGCGCGCGCATGCAGCGGAACGCCGCCCGCGCACACAGGAACGCGCCGGTGATGTTGGTGCCCGACACCGCCAGCCAGTCCTCCAGCGCGATCTCGTCGATGGGCGCGGCCTTGGCGGAAATCCCGGCGTTGTTGAACAGACAGTCGATCCGCCCCCATTCCAGCATCGCCCGGTCAAAGGCGGCGTCCACCTCGGGTTCTGACGTCACATCGGCGGTCAGGATCAGCGCGCTGGACGCGCCCGCCGTCTCTTCCAGCGCGGCGCGGCGGCGGCCCATCAGGCCCACGGTCCAGCCGGCCTTCAGGAAAGCATGGGCGGTGGCGCGGCCGATGCCGCTGCCCGCGCCGGTGATCACGATGGTCCTGGTCATAGCGATGTGCTCCGATAGCTGGCCTTGGCAAGGAAATCCGGGTTGATCTCGACCCCCCAACCCGGCGCGTCCGGCACGATCGCACAGCCATTTTCAATCCGGTAGGGATCACCCAAAAACAGCCCGTCTTGCCACGGGTAATAGTCCAGCCCTTCGATCGAGAACTCAAGATATTTGCCGGGGTTGGGAATGGCTTTCAGCAGATGCATCGTGCACATCGTCACCAGCCCCAGATTGGCGGCATGGGGCGTGATCGGCAGGCCCGCCTTTGCGCCCATCCGGCAGACCTCTAGCGTGCGGGAAATACCGCCCAGATACATCACGTCCGGTTGCAGCACATCGACTGACTGATGTTCGATCATCAGCTGCCAGGCCGAATATTCGCAATCCTGCTCGCCGCCCGTGACATCAAGGTTCAAGGCCGCGCGCACTTCGGCGGTCTGGTCATATTCCCAATAGGGGCAGGGCTCTTCGAAATGGCCGATGCCGTTGTCCTCCAGCATCCGCCCAACCTCGATGGCCCGGGCAGGGGAGTAGCA
>JANLQT010000060.1:0-2303 GCA_031368035.1 Rhodobacterales bacterium
AACCCGATCGAAAGCACCTTCGCCACCGTCCGGCACCGAACCACCAAGACCAAAGGCTGCCTCAGCCGTCAGACGGCACTGGCGATGACGCATCAGCTGATGCTGTCGGCCAAGAAGAAATGGCGCAAACTCGACGGTCAGAACCGCCTGCCCGAAATCATCGAAGGGATTGAATTCCGCGACGGCATCAAGCACGAAATCAAAGCCGCCTGATCACACCGTCACCAACTTTCGGGCATAGCTCCTGCCCTTTGGCAGGACACGCTACCGCAAGCGCCTCACGATCAAGACCATGCTAGGCAAACTCAAGAACTGGCGCCGCATCCACACCCGCTACGACCGATAGCGCCGTTCAGTGTCCTGTCCAATTTCTTTTTCGGGGCGCTGGTGCATGGCAAGCAGTGGCGGCTTGCCTGCCGCGTTAATCCGGCGTGCGGCAAAGACCTGCCAAGCGAATGCTCACGCGCCCTTGGCAAGGACAACGAAATTGCCCTTTGGGATGCACAAAGACAGCGCCACTCTTGCTGGGCGCTTCTCAGGTCCGGACAACGAACCCGCGTGCGATATGGTTTCGGACAAGGAAGATCATCAACACGCCCGGCACCAGCGAAAAGACCGTCATCGCCATGACCAGCCCCCAGTCGGTCTGAAAGGAGAAGAGCGCATTGATTGCCTGGGTGATCGGCTTGCCGCCTGTGACGGTCAGAATCCACGCGAAGACCACCTCCACCCAGGAAAAGATGAAGCAGAAGAACGCCGCGACCGCGATGCCGGGCGCGATGGCGGGGATCAGGAACCGCAGGAAGAAGCCGGTTCGGCTGTGTCCATCGATGAACGCCGTCTCGTCGTAGGACGGCGGGATCGCGGCAATGAAGCTTTCAAGAATCCAGATCGCGATCGGCAGGTTGAACACACAATGCACAAGCGCAATGCCCACGGGCGAGTTCACCAATCCCAAACGCGCAAAGAGGATGAAGATCGGCAGTGACAGAACCACCGGCGGCGTGACGCGAAAGGCCAGAAGGAACAGCAGGAAGTGGCGGTCTCCGACGAAGGTGAAACGGGCAAGCGCATAGGCCGCCGGCAGTCCTGCAATCAGGCAGAACGCCACGTTGAGCAGGACATAGGTAAAGGAATTGACGATCGAGTCACGCAGCGGCGGCGTTCGCAAGATATTGATGTAGTTGTGAAATCCGATGGTGCCTGGCGGCAGACCGGCGTCTCCGAGCGTCACTGTGAAGCTGAGCGCCACGGCCTGCACCAGAGGCAAAAGCACGAAGGCGGCGAGCATCCCGCAGGCAAGCGTCCGATACAGCACAGCGCGGCTCATGATGCCCCACTGTCCGGGTTGCGCCCCCCCTGGCGCAGCTTCACGAAGACCCAGACACCTGTCAGAACGAAGAGGAAGTCGACCATCCCGCGCGCGGCCGCGGTTCCATAGCTGTAGGCCTTGATTTCTTCGCCCAGTTCCAGCGACAGGAAGGTTGTCGCATCGTTCGGGCCACCCGCGTTGATCGCCATGACCTCGGTGTAGATCATGAAACTGTCGACCAGCCGCAACAGCAGCACGATCCACAACGCCCCGGATATTTTCGGCAGTTCGATCCAGCGGAAAACAGCCACCCGCGAGGCGCCGTCCACCGCCGCAGCTTGATAATAGGCAGGAGGGATCGCCGACAGTCCGGCATAGGCCAGAACGACGACCAGCCCCAGCCAGTGCCAGGTATCGACCAAAAGGATCAAGACCCAGGTGTGCACGGGCGTGAATTTGTAATCAAAGGCGATGTGCATCCAGCCCAGCGCCCGCCCGCCAAGACCCTCGGGCCGGATCAACGCCAGCCACAGACCCGCGATCATGTTGGCGGGCACCACCAGCGGTATGGCGACGCACATCAGCATCAAAATGGCGAGGCGAGGTCCTGCACCCCGAAGCATCAGCGCGACACCGATGCCAAGCGGCACCTGAATCCCAAGCGCCAGGCCCGAGAAAACCATGCTGCGGCCCAGGCTCGCCCAAAAGCGGGAAGAGGTCACGATGGACTGATACCACTCGGTCCCGACCCAGAACACCCGATCCAGACTGAAGATGTCGTGGAACGACTAGTTGAACACCGCGATCAGTGGCAGGACCCCGACGAAGACCATCACCATGGTTGCAGGCAACATCAGCAGCCATGCCGCATCGGAGTGTTGTTTCATCTTGTCCCTGCGTCCTGTCGCATCACATCACGCAATGGCAAGGCCGGGCGACCGATCTTCAAAAGGGGTCTCCCACCCGGGTGTCGCCTGCGGCGCGGAACGCG
>JANLQT010000066.1:0-3283 GCA_031368035.1 Rhodobacterales bacterium
GGCGGAAGCGGCCGGGGCCGGGCTTTTCGTTGCGCCAGACCGGGCCCATCGCGTAGCGGCGATAGGGGGTGGGCAGATCATTGCGGTATTGGGCGGCGACGCGGGCGAGGGGGGCGGTCAGGTCGTAGCGGAGGGCGAGCCAGTCCTGATCCTCGTCCTGCCAGGCGAAGACGCCTTCGTTGGGGCGGTCTACGTCGGGGAGGAACTTGCCGAGGGCTTCCACGGTTTCGACGGCAGAGGTTTCCAGGGGGTCAAAGCCGTAGCGGTGGTAGATCTTGGCGATCTTGTCCAGCATGGCCTTGCGTTCGGTGACTTCCGCGCCAAAATAGTCGCGGAAGCCCTTGGGGGTTTCGGCGCGGGGGCGGCGGGGTTGCTTGTCTTGTGCCATGGCGGGACCTTTCAGGCTTGGCGCACCCCTTAGCGGATGGGGGGGCTTGCTTCAAGGTCGGGCTCTTGGGTCCAGGACGGGGGCCAGCCCCCGGACCCCCGGGGATATTTGGGGCTTCTGTGAATAGGGGAGGATGACATGGACCGGATGGACGCGGTGGAAGAGAAGATGGCGCATTTGATCCGGGCGGTGGAGGATCTGTCGGATATGGTGACGCGGCAGGGCAAGGAACTGGACCGGCTGACGCGGCTGGTTGGGCTTCTGGCCGAGCGGGAGGCCGAGCGCGAGGAGGCGGGGGGTGGGGGTGCGACGGAGGCGAATGTTCGGCCGCCGCATTGGTAGGATGGAGCGTGCCCGGCACGATACGGGTCACGGAAATGATGGGTGAATCATCCATCCTACGGGTGGAGGGGGATTGTTGCACGCGTGCAATAACTTGTAAGTCATTGAATTATAATGATAAAGACGTTTCCTGTTAACTTTTGATTCACCACGATTCCGTGCAACCGCGCGGATTTGTCCCGGCGGCGGGCGGGGTCAGCCGATTTCCTCGACCATCACCACGCCTTGCATCGCCTTGATCGCGCCCTTGATCTGCGGGGTGATCGGATAGGGCTGGGGCAGGGTCACGTCAATCTCTCGGCCCTGATCGTCCTGCACGCACAGGGTGACTTGCGCCTTGGTGCGACCCTCGAGCCGCCCCAGCAGCGCGGCGAGCGAGGTCATCGCCTCGGCCCGGTTCACATGGATGCGGATGGCGGATGCCCCGGCTTCGGCCGCGACCTGGTCGATTGGGGTCGCGGCGCGGGCCAGAAGCTTCAGCGTTTCGCCTTCCAGATTGGCTTCCACCGTCAGCACGACGTTGCGGCCCGGTTCAAGGTAATCGCGCGCAGCTTCCAGCGTGTCCGAGAACACCGTCACCTCATACAGCCCGGTCGGGTCGGACAGGCCGACAAAGGCGAAACGGTTGCCCTTGGCGGACTTGCGTTCCTTTTTGTTGGCGACGGAGCCCGCGATCTTGGCCACCAGAGGCCCGCGTTCGGCCAGCAGGGTGATCTCGGCCAGGGTCTTTACATCGCGGCGGCGCAGCGCGCCCATGTAGTCGTCCAAAGGATGGCCGGAGAGGTAAAAACCGATGGCCTGATGTTCTTCGGCCAGACGTTCCACCGGCAGCCAATCGTCGCGGTAGGGCAGGCGGGGTTCGGGAATATCGGTCCCGGCCTGGCCGAACAGGCTGACCTGAGTGGAGGCTTTCGCCTCGTGCACGGCGGCGGAATAGGCGACCAGCGCATCCAGCGCCTCGAACACCCGGGCACGGCTTGGGTCCAGCAGGTCGAAGGCCCCGGCACGGGCGAGCATTTCCAAGGGCCGCTTGCCCACGCGTTTCATATCCACGCGGCGGGCCAGGTCGAACAGGGTGGCAAAGGGCTTGTCACCGCCGCTTTCAGATTTGCGCGCCTCCACGATCAGGCGCATGGCATCGACGCCGACGCCTTTCAGCGCGCCCAAGGCATAGACGACCCGCTGGTCTTTGACGGTGAACGTGGCCATCGAGCGGTTGACGCAAGGCGGCACGGTCTTGATGCCCAGCTTGTCCACCTCGCGTTTGTAAATGGCCAGCTTGTCGGTCAGGTGGATATCGCAATTCATCACCGCGGCCATGAATTCCACCGGGTGGTTCGCTTTCAGCCAGGCGGTCTGGTAGCTGACCACGGCATAGGCGGCGGCGTGGGATTTGTTGAAGCCGTAGTTGGCGAATTTCTCCAGAAGGTCAAAGATTTCGCCCGCCTTGATGGCCTCGATCCCGTGGGTGGCCTTGGCACCCTCGATGAACTTGGGGCGTTCCTTCGCCATTTCCTCGGCGATCTTCTTGCCCATCGCGCGGCGCAGCAGGTCGGCGCCGCCCAGGGAATAGCCGCCCATGACTTGCGCGATCTGCATCACCTGTTCCTGATAAACGATGATGCCTTGGGTTTCCTTCAGGATCGGGTCGATGGTCGGATGCAGGGACTGGATCGGGCGCAGGCCGTTTTTCACCTCGCAATAGGCCGGAATGTTTTCCATCGGGCCGGGGCGGTAGAGGGCCACCAGCGCCACGATATCCTCGATGCAGGTGGGTTTCATGCGGCGCAGCGCGTCCATCATGCCCGAGCTCTCCACCTGGAACACCGCGACGGTGCGGGCGGCGGCGTAAAGGTCGTAGCTGACCTTGTCGTCAAGCGGGATATGGCCGATGTCGTCCTGGGCGCCTGGTTTGGGTTCATACAGCAGATGGCCATCTGGCGCTTCATGCAGCGCCCGGCCCGAGGCGCGGATCAGGTGCATCGCGTTCTGGATCACGGTCAGGGTCTTGAGGCCGAGGAAGTCGAACTTCACGAGGCCCGCAGCTTCGACCCATTTCATGTTGAACTGGGTGGCCGCCATGTCGGACCTTGGGTCCTGATACAGCGGCACCAGCTCGTCCAAGGGCCGGTCGCCGATCACCACGCCGGCGGCATGGGTGGAGGCGTTGCGGTAGAGGCCCTCGATCTGCTCGGCGTAGTTCAGCAGGCGCTTGACGACCTCTTCCTTGGCGGCTTCGCGCAGGCGGGGTTCGTCGGCGAGGGCTTTGGTGATCGAGACGGGCTTGACGCCTTCCACCGGGATCATCTTGGACAGGCGGTCGACCTGGCCATAGGGCATTTGCAACACGCGGCCGACGTCGCGGACGGCGGCTTTCGACAGAAGCGCGCCGAAGGTGATGATTTGCGCCACCTTTTCGCGGCCATAGCGGTTCTGGACGTAGGTGATGACTTCTTCGCGGCGGTCCATGCAGAAGTCGATGTCGAAGTCGGGCATCGAGACGCGTTCGGGGTTCAGGAAGCGTTCGAACAGCAGCGCATAGCGGATCGGGTC
>JANLQT010000080.1:0-14375 GCA_031368035.1 Rhodobacterales bacterium
GCGGGCGGGGTCGCCGCAATCCCGGGGGCAGTCCCCGCGTCCGGCGCCGCCGCCGGGATCAGCGCGGGTTCCAAAAGCGTGTCGTGCTGCGGGGCTGCGCCCGCCGTCGGCGCCGCATCAGAGGCTGGGGGGGGCGGCGCCACGACCGCGCCCGCAACTTGCGGCGCCGCATCCGGCGCCGTGGCAGGCGACTGCGGCTGATCGGTCCCAGCCGCTACACCTTGCGGCGGCTCGGGCGGCGCGGGCTGCAGGGCAGGCAGTTCGGGCGCGGTGGCCGCCGCGGCATCCGGCGCGGGTTCCGCTGCGCCGGCGGTTTGTGCCAGCGGTGCCGGGCCCGTTCCGGGTGCCGCGTCGCTGGCGGTTGCGATCGGCAGGTCGGCGGCAGCGGGCACAGACGGCGCAGCGGCCTGTTCGGCCGAGACTCTCGGCGCCGGCTCGGTTCCGGGCTTTGGGGCCGTATCGCCTGGCGAGACCGCAGGCGCGGCGGATGGATCAGCTTTGCCGCCTGGCGCAGAATCGGGCACAGAATCAGGCGCAGGATCGGGCGCCGGAACCCCTGGCGCCGCGCCATCGGCAACCGCAGGCGCCGCAGATTGGTCTGCCGGCGCCTCTGCGTCCGCCTTGGGCGGAGGGCCGGCGATTTGCTGCGGCGCAGGCGCCAGAACCGACGCCAATGCCACGATCACCACCGCACCCAGTGCCCCTGCGAGCCACCCTATGATCCCCGAACCCCGCACTGCCTGCCTCCTGCCCACGCCACTGCTTTGTCTTCGGAACCGCCACTTGCCCTTGACGCTCCTTCGGCTCTTGTCCCATGTATAGCCCGATGATTTGAAGGCTTCATCCCCCTTCCGCCCTTGCCGCCCCGGAGAATGCCATGTTGCTGCTGATCGACAACTACGACAGCTTTACCTACAACCTCGTCCATTATCTGGGCGAGCTTGGGGCCGATGTCACCGTGCGCCGCAACGACGCGTTGACGGTACAGGATGTGATGGCGATGCGGCCCGAAGCGGTGGTGCTTTCACCTGGGCCTTCGGACCCCGATCACGCCGGGATTTGCCTGCCGCTGACCCTGGCGGCGGTTGAGACCGGCCTGCCACTTCTTGGCGTATGCCTTGGCCACCAGACCATCGGTCAGGCTATGGGCGGCCGCGTCGTGCGCTGCCATGAAATCGTGCATGGCAAGATGGGCCGGGTGATCCATTCCGGCAAAGGCGTCTTCGCCGGCCTGCCCTCGCCCTTCCTTGCCACCCGCTATCATTCGTTGGTGGTGGACCGTGATACGCTGCCCGCCAGCCTGGAAATCACCGCCTGGCTGGAAGATGGCACGATCATGGGCCTGCGCCACCGCGAAATGCCGATAGAGGGCGTCCAATTCCACCCAGAAAGCATCGCTTCGGAACATGGCCACCAGTTGTTGAAGAACTTCCTCGATGCGGCAAGGTCCGGGGCCAGGGTGCCGGCATGAGCGATGCCCTGAAGGCGCTGATCGGCACGGCCGCCGAGCGCCCGTTGACCCGCGCCGAAGCCGAATCCGCCTTTGAGGCCTTGTTTGAAGGTGAAGGCACCCCGGCGCAAATGGGCGGCTTTCTGATGGCACTGCGCACCCGGGGCGAAACGGTGGACGAATTCGCCGCCGCCGCGTCGGTGATGCGCGCGCATTGCCATGCCGTGCGCGCGCCAGAGGGGGCGATGGACATCGTCGGCACGGGCGGCGACGGCAAGGGCACGCTGAACATCTCGACCGCGACCGCCTTCGTCGTGGCGGGCGCGGGTGTCACCGTCGCCAAACACGGCAACCGAAACCTGTCGTCCAAATCCGGCGCGGGCGATGTGCTGACCGAACTTGGACTGAACGTGATGGTTGGGCCGGACGTGGTCGAGCGCTGCATCAACGAGGCCGGGATCGGCTTCATGATGGCACCGATGCATCATCCAGCCATGCGTCATGTCGGGCCGATCCGGACCGAGCTTGGTACAAGAACGATCTTCAACATATTGGGGCCGCTTACAAATCCGGCTGGCGTCCGGCGGCAATTGACCGGCGCGTTCCTGCCGCGCCTGATCCGGCCCATGGCCGAAACCTTGCTTGCGCTTGGCACGATCAAGGCCTGGCTGGTGCATGGCGGTGACGGCACGGACGAAATTTCCATCGCCGCCCCAACCCAGGTGGCCGCTGTCGAACACGGCATGGTGCGCGAGTTCACCTTGCGGCCCGAGGATGCCGGCCTGCCCTGGCACCCGTTCGAGCATCTTCTGGGCGGAAGCCCTGCCCAGAATGCGGCGGTCTTTCGCGCGCTTCTGGACGGTGAAAAAGGCGCCTATCGCGACGCCGTGCTGTTCAATGCCGCCGCCGCACTTTTGGTGGCCGACAAGGTAGCAAGCTTGGCCGATGGCGTTGAACTGGCGCGCAGCTCGCTCGATTCCGGCGCCGCCAAAGCCAAGATCGAGGCCCTGCGACAGCTGACCAACGCCTGATGCGGCCGCAGCCTCCGGAAAGCTGGGCGTCACTGCCGTTTTTTTCGGACCCCTGGCCCGCCCTCTGGCAGCGATTGCACCCCGCACCGCCTTGGGCGCCTGGACCGGACGCGCTGTTTCGTGCGCTGCACCTGACACCCCGGGGCAAGGTACGGGCGGTGATCCTTGGCCAGGACCCCTATCACACCCCGGGCCGCGCCACCGGGCTGGCCTTTTCCTTTCCGCCGGACACGCCCGCCAGGGACAGCCTGAAGAATATCCTGACCGAGGTTGCAGCCGATGTCGGCACGCCCAAACACGGCGGCGATCTGACGCCTTGGGCCGAACAGGGCGTCCTTTTGCTCAACACCTCGCTTTCAGTGCCACTTGGCCACCCCATGGGCCATTCTGGTTGGGGCTGGGCGCGCCTCACGGCGCAAATCCTTGCCGCCACGGCCTCGGATGGCCCACGCGCCTTCCTTCTTTGGGGCGGCCCGGCGCAGAAGGCGGCCAGAGACTTGCCCCGCCTTGGCCATCTTTTCCTTGAAAGCCCGCACCCCTCGCCCCTGTCTGCCTACCGAGGCTTTTTCGGCTCCCGCCCGTTTTCCGCCACCAACGCCTGGCTCCAATCTCATGACCAACCCCCGATCGACTGGACTGCCTGAGCCTTTCCTTCCCGCCTTCAACCCGCTAATCCTTTCTTGCCAATCATCTTCTCAAAATATCCCGCGGGGGTCCGGGGGTGTGAAACCCCCGGCCTTTGCCACAGGAACCCGTGATGACGACCATTCTCGACCGGATCAAAGCCTACAAACTGGACGAGATCGCCGCGCGCAAGGCCCTGCGCCCGCTGGCCCAGATCGAAGCCGAGGCGCGCGAGGTTTCCGCCCCGCGCGGCTTTATCAAGGCGCTGGCCGAAGCTGCGACCTCTGGCTATGGCCTGATTGCCGAGATCAAGAAGGCCTCGCCCTCCAAAGGGCTGATCCGCGCCGATTTCGACCCGCCGGCGCTGGCCGAAGCCTATGAGGCCGGCGGTGCCACCTGTCTGTCGGTGCTGACGGATGGCCCCTCGTTCCAAGGCGATGACCAGTTTCTGGTCGATGTTCATCATGCGGTGAAACTGCCCTGCCTGCGCAAGGATTTCCTGTTTGACCCCTGGCAAGTGGTGGAATCCCGAAGTTTGCGCGCCGATTGCATCCTGATCATCATGGCGTCGGTGTCGGACACTCAGGCGGCCGAGTTGGAGGACACCGCCCGCGCCTGGGGTATGGACGTCCTGATCGAAGTACATGACCGGGCCGAACTGGACCGTGCCACCAAGCTGAAATCGACCCTCATCGGCATCAACAACCGCAATCTGCACACCTTTGAAGTGACGCTGGAAACAACGCGCCAACTGGCCCGGTTCGTGCCGGAAGACCGGCTGATCGTTTCGGAATCCGGCCTGTCCACCCCCGCCGATCTGGCCGATGTTGCCCGCTATGGTGCGCGCTGCTTTCTGATTGGCGAAAGCCTGATGCGGCAAGCGGATGTGACGGCGGCAACAAAGGCGATCCTTGCCAAGCCGCTGACCTCGCAAGGTGGCGCATGACCGGCCGTCTGAGCCATTTTGACGAGGCGGGGCAAGCCCATATGGTCGATGTTTCGGCCAAGGCGGTCACAGACCGCGTCGCGGTGGCGGAAGGGCGCGTGGTAATGACGGCGGAAACTCTGGCGCTCGTCCTGCAAGGCACCGCCAAGAAAGGCGACGTTCTTGGCATCGCACGCATCGCGGGCATCATGGCGGCCAAGAAGACCGCCGATCTGATCCCGCTGTGCCACCCTTTGCCCATCACAAACGTCACGCTGGATCTTGTTCCGGATGCGGACTTGCCCGGCGTGCGCGTGCAGGCAACGGTGAAAACCTCTGGCCAGACCGGGGTCGAGATGGAGGCGCTGACAGCCGTTACCGTGGCGTGCCTGACGATCTATGACATGCTGAAGGCCGCCGAAAAATCCATGCAGATCGAAGGGATACGTGTCGTTCTTAAAGACGGTGGCAAGTCGGGGCGGTATCAGGTGCCCACATGATTTCTGTCGCGGAAGCCCTTGCCCATTGCCTTGCGCTTGCCCCGGCTCTGCCCGAACAGCAGGTGCCGCTGCGCCATGCGGCAGGCCGTTGGCTGGCCTCGCCTGTCCTCGCGCGCCGTGACCAGCCGCCGTTTGATGCCTCGGCAATGGATGGCTATGCGGTGCAGGGCGATCCGGCCCCAGGCGAGTGCTTCACCGTGATTGGTGAGGCTGGTGCCGGGCACAGCTTTGACGGGGCCATCGCGGCAGGACAAGCCTTGCGCATTTTCACCGGCGCGCCCGTGCCCGCTGGCGCCACCCGCGTCGTCATCCAGGAAGATGTGGACCGCGAGGGGGACAGGATCACCCTAAAACCCGGCGCGGACGTCGCAAGACACATCCGGCCGCGCGGTCAGGATTTCGCTGGCGGTTTCGCCCTTCCGCCCCGCCGCCTTCGCCCCGCCGATCTGGGCCTTCTGGCCGCGATGAACCTGGCCAGCGTCCCGGTCCGCCGCCGTCCGGTGGTGGCCATCCTGCCCACGGGGGACGAGTTGGTCCAACCGGGCGAAAGCCCCCGCCCCGACCAGATCCCATCCTCCAATGGCGTCATGCTGGCGGCGATTGCCCAAAGCGAAGGCGCAGAAGTGCGGCTTTTGCCTATCGCCCGGGACCGGCTGGACGAGATGCAGGCCCTGCTGGCCCTGGCGATGGAGGCCGATCTGGTCGTGACCATCGGTGGCGCTTCGGTGGGAGACCATGACCTTGTGGCCAAGGCGGCGACGGGTCTTGGATTGCAGCGGAACTTCTGGAAAATCGCCATGCGCCCCGGCAAGCCGCTGATGGCGGGACGCATGGGCAACACCGTGCTTCTGGGCTTGCCCGGCAATCCGGTGTCCGCCTTTGTCTGCGCGCAACTGTTCCTGCGCCCCATGCTGCGCGCCATGCAGGGCGATCCTGACCCCGCCCCGCAGCCGTTAGCCGGCGTTCTGGGCGCGGACGTGGGCGAGACCGGCCTCCGCACGCATTTCATGCGGGCCAGGGTGCGGCCCGGCACACCGCCGGTGCTGATGCCGGACGCGCGCCAGGATTCCGCCCTGCTGACCGTTCTGGCCGAGGCGGATGCCCTGCTGATCCGCCCGGTCGGCGATGGCCCGCGCAAAGCGGGCGATGCAGCGCAGTACCTGCCCCTTTGACAACCGGAAGCTGTGGCGCCCAGGGCGCACAATGTCCGAATTCTGCAACGCGTCTTGACACAAACCAAGAACACGGGCAGAACATTCGTCAAACGGCGACCCTTCAAGGGCTTGGGGGGCGCCATAGGCAGGGGACCCAAATGCTGACCCGCAAGCAGATCGAGCTTCTGGATTTCATCCGCACCCGCATCGATGCCGAAGGCGTGCCGCCCTCGTTTGACGAGATGAAAGAGGCGCTGGGCCTGAAGTCCAAATCCGGCATTCACCGTCTGATCACCGCTCTGGAAGAGCGCGGCTTCATCAAGCGCATGGCGCACCGGGCGAGGGCGCTGGATATCCTGAAATTGCCCGAAGCGATGGAAAGGCCTGGCTTTACCCCCAAGGTGATCGAGGGCAGTCGCCCCTCGGCACCGCGTCCGGCTGCGGCCTTGTCAGTCGAGCCCATCGACGCGATGGAAATTCCGCTGATGGGCCGCATTGCGGCGGGTGTTCCGATCGAGGCGATTTCCCACATCTCCCGCCATGTCGCCGTGCCGGGCTCGCTGATGTCGGGCCGCGGCGCGCATTACGCGCTGGAGGTGAAGGGCGATTCCATGATCGAAGCCGGGATCAACGACGGCGATATCGTGGTGATCCGCGAGCAATCCACGGCCGAGAACGGTGATATCGTCGTGGCCTTGGTCGAAGATGCCGAAGCCACGCTGAAGCGGTTTCGCCGTCGGGGCAGCATGATTGCGCTGGAAGCGGCCAATCCGGCCTATGAAACCAGGGTGTTCCCCGACCACATGGTCAAGGTGCAGGGCCGACTGGTTGGGCTGATCCGCAGCTATTGACGAGCGATCAGAGCGGGTTCCGGCCGCAACTCGACAGGGGCCGCCGGGGGTTTTCCGGCGTCCCACAGCCGCAGACGCCGCCGCACCGGATCGATCCTAAGCCCGCCTTGCGTTGGCACCAGGCTTACGGCGCCGCTTTGCGCCAAAGTGGCGGCGTCGATCAGATGGCATGGGCCGGGCGGCGCCTCGGGTGCGGGCTGACTTGCTGCCAGAATAACAAGCGCGGAAGTCGAGCAGGCGCCGGGAAGCGCCGCCAGCCCCGCTTTGCCCGACAGCGCGGTGACCTCTATCCCTGCAACGGTGAAATGGCGCACGCCCTTCGGCCCGTCAAAGCCCGGGCGCAACGCCGCCTCTTTTGACGTTGCCAGATCGCCGTCGTCCTGCAACCAGGTCTTCGCCGCGAACCCCGCCCCCGAGGGTGAGGACAGCGCGCGCCCTTCCGGCCCCATCAACCCCACCAATGCCCCATCCGACGAGACCAGCGCCACGGGCCGCGGGCTGAGAATCCAAATCCCGAAGGCCAGCGCCATCACGGCTGCGCCAAGCCCCCGCACCCTGCCCTGCCACAGCACCACCCAGGCCGCGCCGAGGGTGAAGATCGGAATGACCAGTGCCATCGGCTGAGGCACCGCTGTCATCGCACCGCCCAGCGTTGCGATCTCATGCGCCACCCACAGGATCCAGGCCGCCGCCCGGCCCATCACCCACAGCGCCGGATAGGCCAGTCCGATCGGCGCCAGCAGCGCCGCCACCGCTCCCGCCCCCATCAGCACCGACATCACTGGCACGGTCAGAAGGTTGGCAATCAGCGCATAGTTCGACAGCCGGCCAAACTCTGCCGCGGCAAAGGGCGCGGTGGCAAAACCTGCGATCACCGAAGTCATGACCAGCAGGAACACCGGCCGCATCCAGGTGGGCATCCGCGCCAGCACCTTGCCCTCGCGCAGCGCGTCGAACCCGGCGATCAGCGCCACGGTGGCGGCAAAAGACATCTGGAACCCCGGCGCCATCAAGCTTTCGGGTTGCCACAGCAACAGGATCGTCGCCGAAATCGCCACGTTGCGCAGGCTGAGCGCACGTCGGTCCAAAAGAACGGCGGCGAGGAACACGACCATCATCAGGAAGGCCCGCGTCGTAGCCACATTGGCGCCCGACAGGGCGAGGTAGAAGGTCGACACCGCAAAGGCCACCACCGCCGCGACTTTCTTGGTGTTGACCCGCAACGCGACCGCCGGCCAAAGCGCCAGTCCGCCCCGCACCAGCGCAAAGACAAACGCGGTCAGGAACGCCAGGTTCATCCCCGAAATCGCCAGCAAATGCGCCAGCGAGGACACGCGCAAGTCCTGGACCACCTGCGCGCTGATCCCGGATCGGTCCCCCGTCATCGAGCCCGAAGCAAAAGCCCCGGCATCGCCCGGCACCGCCGTCTGGATGGCGTGGCTGAGGAACAGCCGCAAGCGACTGATCGCCTGATCCCAGGCCACCGGCTCGGCCCACAGCATCACTGGCGTCTGGCTGTAGCCAACCGCGCCAAGTTGTTCGAAATAGGCCATGCGGCGGAAATCAAACCCGCCCGGCTCTTCTGGCCCTTGTGGTGCATCAAGCCGCCCCGAAAGCATCACGGTCTGGCCTGCTGTGGCATCAAAGCCCAAGGGCGGCCCATGCAGCGACAGACGCACCGTCGCCGGGGTCTGGCCCGGGGGCACACCCGTCAGCACCACACGGTCCAAAGTCAGGCGCAACGCATCGCTTTGGCTGCGGTCGATGCCAATGACGCGGCCTTGCACCGGCCCGGAATAGGGCGCGGCAAGCATGGGCGAAGCGACCTGATGCCCCCGCACGCCCGCCGCAAGGAAGCCTGCCGCCAGGCAAGCCAGCATCACCGCAAAGGGCCGCAGCGGATAAGGGCCGCGCCAGCCCGAAAGGGCCGCAACCACCAGCACAAGGCCAACCAGCGCATAATCCAGCACCTGCGGCTCTACCGGCCAGGCGAACCAGATGCCGATGCCGCAAGCCAGCGCAACCGGCACCCAAGCAAACAGCCGCCCCCGCGCTTCAGCCATGGCATGAAGCGGAGACGTGATCCCGGCACTGATCCAGCCCGCCACCTTGCCTCGCCTCCCGTCCGGCCTTATGCCTGCGCCCCTGTATGAAGCCGTTATGGTTTCCGAAAGGTTAACGCCAGTCATGACCGCGCCCGACAAACCCGTCGTCACCCGCTTTGCCCCTTCGCCCACCGGCCAGTTGCACATTGGTGGTGGCCGCACCGCTTTGTTCAATTGGCTTTACGCCCGGGGCCGGGGTGGCAAGTTCCTGCTTCGGATCGAGGATACCGACCGCGAACGGTCCACCCCCGAGAACACTGAAGCCATCCTCAAGGGCCTGACCTGGCTGGGTCTGGACTGGGACGGTGAGGTCGTCAGCCAGTTTGACCGCCGCGAGCGTCACGCCGAGGTCGCGCACGAAATGCTGGCGCGCGGCACCGCCTATCGCTGTTGGTCCAGCCCAGAAGAAATCGCCGCCTTCCGCGCCGAGGCCGAGGCGCGCGGCAGCTATGCCGTGTTCCAAAGCCCCTGGCGCGATGCGGACCCCGCGTCTTGGCCAAATGGTCCCCATGCGATCCGCATGAGGGCCCCACGCACCGGCGAGACGATAATTCGCGATGTCGTTCAGGGAAACGTTACGATTCAGAACGATCAATTGGACGACATGATCGTTCTGCGCTCTGACAACACACCGACCTACATGCTCGCCGTCGTGGTCGATGACCACGACATGGGCGTGACGCATGTCATTCGCGGTGATGACCATCTGAACAACGCCGCGCGGCAGACCATGGTGTACGAGGCGATGGGCTGGGATGTGCCGATCTGGGCGCATATCCCGCTGATCCATGGGCCGGACGGCAAGAAGCTGTCCAAGCGGCACGGCGCGACCGGGGTGTTTGAATATCAGCTGATGGGCTATCCGGCGGCGGGAATGCGCAACTATCTGACGCGTCTGGGCTGGGCGCATGGCGATGCCGAGATTTTCTCGACCGAAGAGGCCAAGAAGATGTTCGACCTGTCCGGCATTGGCCGTGCGCCGGCGCGACTCGATTTCAAGAAGCTGGAAAATACCTGCGGCCATCATATGGCAATGACCGACGATGCTGCACTGCTGCATGAAACACAGGCATTTCTGAAGGCATCGGACAGACCGCACCTGACCAAGGCGCAGACAGACGGGCTTCTGGCTGCGATGTATTGCCTCAAGGACCGCGCAAAAACATTTCCGGAACTTATTGAAAAAGCAAAGTTTGTTCTGGAATTTCGCCCTATTTCCCGCGACGCGGCGGCGGAGGCGGTGCTTGATACGGTATCCCGTGGTATACTGAAAAAGTTGACGCCGCAGCTGCAAAATGTTAGCTGGGCGAAAGTGAGTTTGGAGATGGTCTTGAATGATGCCGCAGCCGAAGCGGGCATCGGTTTTGGCAAACTGGCGCAGCCCCTCAGGGCGGCGCTGGCGGGGCGAACTTCTAGCCCCAGCGTGTTTGACATGATGCTGGTCATCGGTCGCGACGAGACGATTGCACGGCTGACCGAGGCGGCGGAGTAGCTTCGCTATCCCCGGTCAGGAAACCTGCGGCGGCCCAAGGGTCGTCAAGCCTTCTGGGGGATGAAAGATGGACGCCACGAAGACCGCGACCAAGACTGCCAAGCTGAGCCTTGGCGACAAGACTTACGATTTGCCCGTGCTGTCGCCGACCATCGGTCCCGATGTTCTGGATATCCGCAAGCTTTACGCCGAAGCCGATGTCTTTACCTATGACCCCGGCTTCACCTCGACCGCCGCCTGCGACAGTGCGATCACCTATATCGACGGTGACAAGGGCGAACTTCTGTATCGCGGCTATCCGATAGAGGAACTCGCCAAGGGCTCGACCCATCTCGAGGTTTGCTATCTGCTGCTGTACGGTGAATTGCCGAACGCCTCGCAAATGGCCGATTTCACCCAGCGCGTCACCCATCACACCATGCTGCACGAACAGCTTCACGCGTTCTTCCGGGGGTTCCGGCGGGATGCGCATCCGATGGCGACCATGGTGGGCGTGGTCGGCGCGATGAGCGCGTTCTACCACGACTCGCTGGATATCGCCGACCCCTGGCAGCGCGAGGTCGCCTCGATCCGCATGATCGCCAAGCTGCCGACGATCGCGGCGATGGCCTACAAGTATTCGGTCGGCCAGCCCTTCGTGTATCCGAAGAACTCGCTGTCCTATGCCGGTAACTTCCTGCGCATGTGCTTTGCGGTTCCGGCCGAGGAATACGAGGTCAATCCGGTGCTGGAAAAGGCGCTGGACCGGATCATGATGTTGCATGCCGACCACGAGCAGAACGCCTCGACCTCGACCGTTCGTCTGGCCGGATCTTCGGGGGCCAATCCGTTTGCCTGCATCGCGGCGGGGATCGCCTGCCTGTGGGGGCCGGCGCATGGCGGCGCCAATCAGGCCGCGCTGGAACAACTGCGCGAGATCGGGACCGTGGACCGCATCCCCGAATTCATCGCCAAGGCCAAGGACAAGACCTCGGGCATCAAGCTGATGGGGTTCGGGCACCGCGTTTACAAGAATTTCGACCCCCGCGCGACGGTGATGAAGGAAAGTGCCGACGAGGTACTGGAACTGCTGGGCATCCACAACAACCCGGTGCTGCAAGTCGCCAAGGAACTGGAGCGGATCGCACTGCAGGATGAGTATTTCATCTCGAAAAAACTGTATCCCAACGTCGATTTCTATTCCGGCATCATCCTTGAAGCGATGGGTTTCCCCACCTCGATGTTCACGCCGATCTTCGCGATCAGCCGGACGGTGGGCTGGATCAGCCAGTGGAAAGAGATGATCGCGGAAAATTCCAAGATCGGCCGCCCGCGCCAGCGCTATGTCGGCCCGACCCGGCGCGGTTACGTGGATATCCGGCACAGGTAAGCGGCGTCAGAACTCCAGCCCAAGCTCCTCGGCCATCGTCTTGATGGCCGGGAACTGGGAGCGGGCGTACAGCGACTCTGCTTCGTCCGACCAAAGTGCGTCGCGGTCGAGCGCGATTTCGGTCGCCTTGGTCTTGGTCTCGGCGCCTAGCGCCGTCTCTAGCCGATTTAGCACCTCGACCTCGGACAATTCGACCTGAAGAAACCGGGCCAGCGGCAGGGCGGCTCGCGGTTTGGCGCGGATTTCGTCGAAATTCTCGAAGATCGTGTTCTTGCGCAGCACCGGCGGGGCCAGCGGAGAGAGGACAATGCTGAGAAGCAGCACTATCTCGCGGAAAACCGCCAGATGGGCGGTTAGCCCGTGTTTTTTCAGATACAAGTTGAAAGCATCGTGATCGTCTGGAACAGTTTCGCGAGAGAGCCAGCGCACATCTTCTCGGCGGTAACGAAAGTCGATGAACTCTGACACCAGCGTGCGTTTGGGATCGCGGTAGGCACAGACATAAATCCCGTCCTCGGCCAAAATCTTGTAGTGCATCGGCAGAGGAAAATGCCCGAAGGCAACCTGATGCTTCGCCAAGGCCCGAACCACCGGCACGAAGAAGCTTTTGACCTTGGCGCCACCCGGACGCCGGGCATTCGCCTCGTTTGTCTGTTTGTGGGTGTCGAGATAGCTTAGCCGGTCGATATGCAGTCCGGTATCTTCGAACCCAAGTTCGGCCAGGAAGGCGGCGAAGAAATAGGTTCCGGCCTTGGGAAGTGAGTAGATATAGATGGACATGGCAAAATTCCGCCTTGTGGTCAGTGCCTGCCACGGATCGGATCAACCCGTGTCCGCAGCCTGAATTGGACGGGCGGATCACGAAGGTCAAGCCTTTCGGCACGGGTCCGGGTCTGCGGTCGCTTGCATTTCCCTTGGTCAGGCGCGATTGAGGGCCGTTCCTAGGAGTATGCCCATGACCCTTTCCGCCCTGTTCGCCCGCATCGTCGCCATGATTGGCGGGGTGATGATCCTGCTGCGGCACCGGGATACCTCGGCCAGCACGCCCGCGATGGGGGGCGCGCCCGAGGTGCCGGTGGCACGGGCGCAGGCCATTCCGACATTGAAGATGCCCACCGCCAAGGGCTGGGCGGCTGGGCATCGGCCCACCCCTGCGCCGGGGTTGAAGGTGAATGCTTTTGCCACCGGGCTGGACCATCCGCGCAGTCTGGAAGTACTGCCCAATGGCGATGTGCTGACCGCCGAGGCCTGCTTCCTGCCGGGGGGGATCAGCAACCCGTTTGACTATGCGATGTACGTCACGATGAAGCGGGCGGCGGCGACGGGGGTCAGTCCGAACCGGGTCATTCTGCTGCGCGATGCGGATGGGGATGGGGTGGCGGAGACGAGCTCGGTGTTCCTGGAGGGGCTGAATCAGCCGTTCGGGCTCGCGTATCTGGAGGGCAAGCTTTACCTCGGCAATGTCGATGGGCTGGTCGAGTATCCGTTCACTCCGGGGCCGCTGAAGCTGACGGGCAAGGGGCGGAAACTGGCGGGGTTCAAGGATGGCGGGCATTGGACGCGCAGTCTGATCCTGTCGCCGGACCGGTCGAAGATCTATGTCGGCGTCGGGTCGCAGTCGAACATCGCGGATGACGGGATGGAGGCCGAGGAAGGCCGGGCGCGGATTCAGGAATATGATATTGCGTCGGGGACGATCCGGCCGTTTGCGACGGGTCTGCGCAATCCGGTGGGCACGGCCTGGACGCCGGACGGGGCGCTGTGGACCGTGGTGAACGAGCGGGATGGTTTGGGGGATGAGACGCCGCCGGATTATCTGACCGCGGTTCAGGACGGCGGGTTTTATGGCTGGCCGTATTGCTATTGGGGCAAGATCGTCGATGACCGGGTGCCGCAGGATGCGGGTTTGGTCGCAAGGGCGATCCAGCCGGATTATGCGCTCGGGGGGCATACGGCCAGTCTGGGTCTTTGCTGGATGCCCGCCGGGACGTTGCCGGGCTTTGGGGACGGGATGGTGATCGGGCAGCATGGGTCGTGGAACCGGTCCACCTTGTCGGGCTATCGGGTCGTTTTCGTGGCCTTCGAGGGTGGCAGGCCGGTGGGGGAGGCGCGGGTGATCCTGGACGGGTTCTTGTCGCCCGATGAGAAGTTTTCCTATGGGCGGCCCGTGGGGGTGGCGATCAAGGATGGGGCGCTTTTGGTGGCCGATGACGTGGGGAATGCGATCTGGCGGGTGACAGGGGCGTGAAATCGGGTGTGCAATACGGGGGTTGCACGCGTGCAATACCTATCAACCGGTTGAAAATAAACAGTTTCTTGTTTTCTGTTAACCTTTTGGAAAGGTGGTTTACACAGAAGTCTGCGAATTTCAGACTTCTGTGCAATCCTCTGCCGCGCCTCAGGCCGTGCGGATCGGATCGCCAAGCAGCCTCAGGCCGTTCAGCACCACCAGCAGCGTGCCGCCCTCGTGGCCCACCACGGCGATGGGCAGCGGCAGGTGGAAGAACAGCCCGCCGATCACCAGCACCACCATCGCGCCGATGGCGAAGATCAGGTTCTGCCGGATGATCCGCATGGTCCGCCGCGCCAGACGGTGCGCCGACGCCAGCCGTTCAAGATCGTCCGACAGCAGCGCCACTTCCGCCGCTTGCAGCGCGACCTCGCTGCCCGCCGCGCCCATGGCGATGCCGACATCGGCCCGGGCCAGCGCTGCGGCGTCATTCACCCCGTCGCCCACGAAAGCGACACGGCCCAGCTTGGCCAAAGCGTCCACCAGCGCGACCTTGTCTTGCGGCAGAAGGTCGGCGTGGACCTCATCCGGGGTCAGGCCCAGCATGGCTGCGATGCGCAGGGCGACGGGGCGGCGGTCGCCGG
>JANLQT010000537.1:0-2149 GCA_031368035.1 Rhodobacterales bacterium
CGCATCAAGGACAGCTCGGCGGCGATGCCCTCGACCTGCCATTGCTCTTTCAGCGCGCGGGCGAGGCGTTCGAAATCGCCGGTGGGTTCGTGCATGTCGGGCTCGTCCACCTCGACGTACAGAAGCCGGGTGGCGGGGTCCATTTCGATGACCCGGTCCGAGGCAGACTTGCGGATGACCTGCTTGTGGACCTGGGATTCCGGCGGCACGTCGATGACGACATCGCCCATCACGCGGGCCTGACAGCCGAGGCGGCGGCCGTCGATCATGCCGCGGATGCGCTTGTAGCGACCTTCGACCTCGTTCCATTCGGACAGCGCATCCTCGGCGACCGTCACGCCATGTTTGGAAAATTCGCCGTAACCGGGAGTGATCTGGCATTTGGAGCAGATGCCGCGCCCGCCGCAGACGCTGTCGAGATCAACGCCCAGCGACCGCGCGGCCTGAAGCACCGGCGTTCCATGGGCAAAGCGGCCCCGCTTGCCCGAGGGGGTGAAGATCACAAGTGCATCGTCGGTCATTCTCGTCTCCTGCGCGCCTTGTCGTTCTAGGCAAGGGGGGCGCGGGTTCAAGGCTGAAAGCGTCGTTTGGGGGGCGGGTTGCGCCGCGCGGTGCCTTGAGCGTGGTTTTCCGTCGAAAAAGCAGCGTGCGCGGGCCGGGCAAGGACTGCATTTGCCTGTTCCCGGCGGAACAGCGCCGCTGCGGGGGACGGGGCAAGGTCAACCCATGCAACACCTCAACAGGAGACTTCATATCATGACCAAACTGACCATGACCGGCCTTGCTGCCCTCGTTCTCGCCGGGATTGCCGTCACCGGCTCGATCGCCGGCAGCGGCGCAGAGATCGGCGCCTGCGATGTGCACAGCCGCGGACAGGCCTATCTGTGGGCGCGCCAGCACCCCGGCCTGAGCCATATCGAGGAATGCAAGAAGCTGGGCGCCGCCTGACGCCCGACCCTTGGCCCCGCGCCGCCCTGCCCACGATTTTTCGTCGAAAAATCAGGCAGGGCCTTTGGGGCCGCACCCGGGACAGCGCCGGGGCGGGCCTGAATTTTCGGAGAAAATTCGTTGGCCTTGGGGGTCAGGCCGGCTGGATCAGATCCCAGCGGTTGCCCCAGGGGTCACGCCAGACGGCGACCTTGCCATAGGGTTCAAGGCGGGGGACTTCATCGAATACCGCGCCCGCCGCAACAAGGCGCGCGGCGTCCCGGTCGAAATCGTCGGTTTCATAGAACAGCCAGACCCGGCCAAAGCCCTGCGCACCGATGCCGGGCACTTGGGTATTTTCGGCCTTCGCCAGCACCAGCCTTGTGCCGCCACCGGGCGGGGCGACGGTCACCCAGCGCTTGCGGCCCTGGTCCAGATCGGCGGTGAGGGTAAACCCCAGACCGTCGCGGAAGAACGCGATGGCCTCGTCATAGTCGGGAACGATCAGGCTGACGGCCCCAAGCCTGCCGGTCATTCGCGCGGGGTCCGTGCTTCGGGCAAGGCGATCCGGGCCACCTGTTCGGCGATGGGATCGACCGACAGGGGATGCAGTTCCGCCGAATGGTCATTGGGCTGCCCGATCGGCATCCAGTTGCCGTGCTTGTAGATCTCCAGCGCCGAGAACCCGGCTTTGTAGCCCATCTTGCGGCTGCCGGGCACCCAATAGCCCAGATAGACATACGGCAGCCCCGCCTCGCGCGCGATGTCGATGTGGTCGAGGATGGCGAAAGTGCCAAGGCTCATGTCGGTCAGGTCGGGGTCGTAAAAGGAATAGACCATCGACAGCCCGTCATCGAACACATCCGTCAGGCAGACCGCCGTCAGCGGGCGGCGGCTGGCGCCGGTCTCGGCCGGGCGCGTGTATTCGATCACCCGGCTTTTGATCGGCGTTTCCTCGATCATCGCGGCGAATTCGAACACATCCATATCGGCCATGCCGCCATCGGCGTGGCGGGCATCCAGATACCGGCGGAACAGCGCGAACTGATCCTCGGTCGCCCAAGGGCTGGTCGCATTGCGGCGCAAGCCCGCCCCGCGCTTCAGGATCTTCTTCTGGGTGCGCGAGGGTTCGAAATCCGCGACGCGAATCCGCGCCGAAAGACAGGCCGAGCAATCCGCGCAGCTAGGCCGATACAGCACATTCTGGCTGCGCCGGAAGCCC
>JANLQT010000082.1:0-2447 GCA_031368035.1 Rhodobacterales bacterium
GCCATCGCGATCATATCCGCCGCAAACCCCACCGGCTCGGCATGGAAATTCCCGCCCGAGACGATCAACCCATCCGACAGCACCAAGGGATTGTCCGTCGCCGCATTCGCCTCAATCTCCAACGTCCGCGCCGCCATTCGCAGCACGTCCATCGCAGCGCCGGTGACCTGAGGCTGACAGCGGATGCAATACGGATCCTGCACGCGGGTATCCCCAATGCGATGGCTTTCGCGGATCACCGATCCCTCCAACAGCGCTCGCATCGCCGACGCCGCCTCGATCTGCCCCGGCTGCCCGCGCAAGCTGTGGATTTCCGGATGCAAAGGCGCGGTGGACCCCATGATCGCATCCGTCGACAGCGCCGAGGTCACCAGCGCCGATTGCGCTGCCCGCCAGCCCTCGAACAGGCCCGCCAGCGCATGCGCGGTGGAAAACTGGGTGCCATTGATCAGCCCCAGACCCTCCTTCGGGCCAAGCACGATCGGCATTAGTCCTGCCTCCGCCAGCGCCTGCGCGCCGGGCTTGACGATACCTTCATGCTCCGCCTCGCCGTGGCCGATCATCACGGCGGTCATATGGGCCAAAGGTGCCAGATCACCCGAAGCACCCACCGACCCTTGCGCAGGAATGACCGGCGTGACTCCCTTGGCGAGCATGCCTTCCAGCAAAGCAATCACATCCCACCTGACCCCCGACGCGCCGCGCCCCAAGGACAAAAGCTTCAGCGCCATCATCAGCCGGGCTATCGCGCGTGGGATCGGCTCTCCAACGCCGCAGCAATGCGACAGGATCAGGTTGCGCTGCAAGGTCGCGGTGTCTTGCGGGGCGATCTTCAGGCTGGCGAGTTTGCCGAACCCGGTGTTCACGCCATAAACCGCGTCCTGTCCGGCAGCGGCCTTGGCGATCACCGACGCCGCCCATTCAACGCCGGGCCGGGCGGCGCGGTCCAGTTGCGCCGGGGCCTCCAGCCGGTAGATGCGTTCCAGTTGCGCAAGGCTGGTTGCGCCAGGGATCAGGGTTTCAGGCGTCAATCTGGCCTCCGAAAATGCGGGAATGAAGGGTCGTGGCACCGATCCGGTAGCTGAGTTCCGCCGGATGCGTTGCGTTCCAGAGGCACAAATCGGCGCGCTGGCCGGGGGCGATGGTGCCGTGATCCGCAAGGCCAAGCGCGCGGGCGGCGTGAACCGTGACGCCTTGCAGCGCCTCCAGTGGCGTCATCCTGAACAGCGTGCAGGCCATGTTCATCGCCAGCGTCAGCGAGGTCATTGGCGACGAGCCGGGGTTGCAATCACTCGCCACCGCCATCGCCACGCCCGCCGCGCGCAAAGCGGCAATCGGCGGCATCTGCTTCTCGCGCAGAGTGTAAAACGCGCCGGGCAAGATCACCGCGACCGTGCCCGCAAGGGCCATCGCCTCGACGCCGTCCTGGCCAAGATATTCCAGATGGTCCGCCGACAGCGCCCCAAACCGGGCGGCGAGCACCGCGCCCTTCAGGTCCGACAATTGCTCGGCATGCAGCTTGACCGGCAGGCCCAGCGATTTGGCGGCGGTGAACAGCCGCTCCACCTGCGCGGGCGAAAAGGCGATGCCCTCGCAAAAGGCGTCCACCGCATCGACCAGCCCTTCGGCATGGGCCTGCAGCAGCGAGGGGATCGCGACCTCCTCCAGATAGGCATCGGCACGGCCCCTGTAGTCGGGCGGGACGGCATGGGCGGCAAGGTGCGACGTTACCACCCGCACATCGCGGTGCCAGCCGATCTGACGCGCGACGCGCAGCATCTTCAGCTCGTCTTGCACGGTCAGTCCGTAGCCTGACTTGACTTCGATCACCGTCGCCCCGCCCGCGATCATCTGGTCGGCGCGCGCCAGCGCCTCGGCCAGCAGTTCATCCTCGGTCGCCGCACGGGTGGCGCGGACGGTGGACAGGATGCCGCCCCCGGCGCGGGCAACCTCTTCATAACTCGCGCCGTTCAACCGCAGTTCAAACTCTGCCGCGCGATCCCCTGCGAACACGATATGGCTGTGGCAATCGATCAGGCCGGGGGTCACAAGGCGGCCTGCCGCGCTGGTGCGGGGCAGGGCGGCGAACTGGTCCGGCAGGGCCGAGATCGGCCCCGCCCAGTCGATACGGTCCCCCGCCATCACCACTGCGCCCCCGGGGATCAGGCCATAGCCCTCCGTCATCGTCGCCAGCGTTGCATCGGTCAGAAGAATCGGCACCGCGCTTGCCTTATGTCTGTGCTTGACGTCATTATGTCTATACATAACCTCCGGTCAAGTGAGTCCTGCCATGCAAAAGATCCACGCCGGCACTGCACTCTTGCCCGAAGGCTGGGCGACCGGCGTCCGGGTGACGGTGAAGGATGGGCGGATCACCCAGGTCGCGCGCGGCGCCCCGCAACCGGGTGATACCTGCGTCGGGGCGCTGTTGCCTGCGCCGGTGAACC
>JANLQT010000113.1:0-10559 GCA_031368035.1 Rhodobacterales bacterium
CAAGCCGCCGCCACGGTGAATGAAACCGAATACATGCTCGGCCTCGCGGACGGCACCGACTTCATCAAAGGCGTCGTCGGCTGGGTCGATTTCGAAAACCCGAATGATGCCAAAACCCTCAAGCGCCTGAAAGGCCACACCAAATTCAAGGGCGTCCGCCCGATGATCCAGGACATCCCCGACGATGACTGGATGCTGCGCCCGGATGTGCAATGGGGCTATGCCGCGCTCGCCGATCTGGACCTGACCTTCGACGCCCTCGGCTTCCCCCGCCACCTCGCCAACTTCCTGACCATCCTGAAACGGTATCCCACGATGCGATGCGTCATCGACCATTGCATGAAACCGGTGATCCGCGATCCATCACAGTTCCAGTTCTGGGCCGACGGCATGTCCCGCCTCGCCCAGGAAACCAGCGCTTTCGTAAAATTCTCCGCCCTCGTCACCGAGGCAAACCCCGACTGGAGCACCGAAACCCTGCGCCCCTACGCCGACCACATAATCAAACAATTCGGCCCCCACCGCGTGATGTGGGGCAGCGACTGGCCCGTCGTCCGCCTGCGCTGCGAGTACGAGGACTGGCTCGCCGCCGCCAGATCCCTGACCGCCGAGCTGTCCCCCGCCGCCCAATCCCGCATCTTCGAAGGCACAGCAGCCGAGTTCTACCGGCTCTGACCGCCCGCCTCCCTCGGGCAAGGCAAGCGTGAAAACCCCGCCAATCGTGGTTAACGGATTCCTGACGAAATTTGCGAAATCTCTTTAGTTCAATGTGTTACAAGGTATTTCACGCGTGAAATCCTGTTATTTCACACCCCTTGCCCCCTCACAGAAGCCAACAATATCCCCGCCGGAGGCCAGGAGGCGAAGCGGCGAAGTCCGCGCCGCCGACACTAAAACCTTGCGAAGCTCCGCTGCTTCCCCGGCAGATCAGACGCGCCGCCTCACCCCCGGTAAAGCCGCGCCGCTACCGCCCGCAGCGCCCCCGCCGCATCCTGCCGCGCCGTCGCCGCCCGCAAACCCTCGTCCAACCGCAGCTCCGCCGCGATCCCCCGCAACCGCTCTGACATCTCGACATTCGCCACAGCTTCCGCCACCGGGTCCAAGCCCGAATGATCCGGGAACGTGTCGAAATAGATCACCCCGTCATAGCCTTGCCGGTCCAGTTCCATAAACAATTCCAGCGTCTGCATCGGATGCACCGACCCCACCATCAGCCCGTCGTCCCGCTTGCCGTAGCCATCGTTCAGATGCACCCCCAAAATCCGCGAATGCCGCCCAGCCAACTGCGCCGACTGCGCCGGAATTTCCCCGGCAAACAGCACATGGCAGAAGTCCAAAGTGATCCCGGTATTGGCCCGCCCCAGTTCCTTGATCGCCAGCAGATTCGTCCCGATATCCGGCATCAGCGAAAACGCCCGCGGCTCGTTCGGCTTGTATTCCAGCGCAATATCCAGCCCCGGATTGTGATCGCACACCTGCGCCAGCGCCTCCAAACTGCTGTCCCACATCGCCGCATAATCGCCCTGAAACGCGTAATCGACCCCGTCCTGCCCCATCCACAGCGTCATCACCTGCCCGCCCATCTCGGCCAGCGCGTCCAAGCCCCGCTTGGTGATATCCACCGCCGCCCGCCAGACGGTCCGGTCCGGATTGGTGAACGCCCCCAGCCGAAACCCCGGATCGGTATAATACCGCATGGCCAGCCCGTTCAGCGCCACGCCGTGATCCTCCATCAGCCGCTTCATTTCCGCCGGCGGCCGGTCGAAGTGATCGGGATAATTCAGATCTGCCGCCCCGATCCCCGGCACAGACCCCACGCGGGCGATCAGATCGGCCATCGTCGGTTTGCCTGGCAGACCCGCCTTGAACGCGTTGATCCGCGCGGCGTAACGATTTCGATTGGAGGCGGGCATCAGTTGGGACTTTCAGGGTCAAAAAGATCGGGCCGCGTGGCAGCCAAAGGCTCCAGAAAGGTCAAAAGCTTGCCCAAATGCACCTGCGTCGCCACCCGCGCCGCCACCGGATCGCGCGCCTCCAGCGCGGCGAGGATGGCCTGATGCTCCTCCAGCGTCGCCGTGATCCGCCCCGGCGTCGGCAGCACCATCCGCCGCGCGCGGTTCACATGCACCCAAGCCGTCTCCGCCAGCCCCGCCAGCCGCGGAAACCCGGTGAACGACAGGATCAACTCGTGCATCGCCGCATCGCTTTCATAAAACCCCGCCGCATCACCGTCCTGGACATGCGCCGCCTGCAACCGCAAATTCCGCCGCATCAGCACCAATTGCACTTCGGTGACCCGCTCCGCCACCAGCGCCACCGCCGCCACCTCCAGCGCCTCGCGCAGAAACGCCCCCTCGCGGATTTCCGTCATCGACAGCCGCGCCACATAGGTCCCCGCCTGCGGCACCACCCGCACCAGATGCTCGCTCGCCAGCCGCGCCACCGCCTCGCTGACCGGGCTGCGCGACACCCCCAGCGCCTCGCAAATCTCGGGCTTGCGCAGAATTTCCCCCGGGCCATAACTCAGCGTCAGGATTGCCTCGCGCAGCGTCGCGTAAACCCGCTGCGCCAAGGACCCCGGAAATGACGACAGGCTCCGCAGCGGCTGACGCTGCGGCAGGGCCACTTGCGCTGAGGATGCATCCGCCTGTAGCATACTAACATGTTAGCTGCGCCGGGGGCCAAGTCAAGCAAGGCCCGCATACTGCCAAGGAAGGCCCGCCCATGAACCCTGTCATCCGCCTCAACCCCGCCGACAATGTCGTGATCGCGCTGAAGGACATCGGCTCGGGCACCGTGGTGGATGGGCTGACCCTGAAAGACCCGGTCCCGCGCGGCCACAAGATCGCGGCCGAGCCGATCGCCAAGGGCGCCAATGTCCTGCGCTATGGCCAGATCATCGGCGCGGCGACGGTGGATATCCCGGCCGGCAGCCATATCCACACCCACAACCTCGCCATGTCTGCCCATTCGTCCGACTACGCCTTTTCCACCGACATCCGTCCCCTGCCAGTGGTCGAAAAGGGCCGCACCTTCGACGGCTATCGCCGCGCCTCTGGCCGCGTCGGTACCCGCAACTATCTTGGCGTTCTGACCTCGGTGAACTGTTCCGGCTCGGTCGCCAAATTCATCTGCGAAGCGGTAGAGCGTGCGGGCTGGCTGAAGGACTTCCCCAATGTCGATGGCGTGGTGCCCATCGTGCACAGCACCGGCTGCGGCATGTCGAACCATGATGAAGGTTACGCCACGCTGTATCGCACCCTGCAAGGCTATGCCCGGAACCCCAATTTCGGCGGCATCCTGCTGCTGGGCCTTGGCTGCGAGGTGCTGCAACTGCCCGACCTCGTCGGCAAGGGCCGCCTGAAGGAAGACGCCTCGCTGCGCCTGATGACTATCCAGCAAACCGGCGGCACAAGGCGGACCGTCGAGGCCGGCGTCGCCGCCTTGAAAGACATGGCCTCCATCGCTAACGAGATCAAACGCGAGCCCTGCGGCATCGACCATCTGATGATCGGCATGCAATGCGGCGGCTCGGACGGCTATTCCGGCATCACCGCCAACCCGGCTTTGGGCTATGCCTCTGACCTGCTGGTCGCCCACGGCGGCACCACGATCCTGTCCGAAACGCCCGAGATTTACGGCGCCGAGCACCTTTTGACCCGCCGCGCCGTGACCCCGGAAGTCGGCGCCAAGATCGTCGAGCGCATCAAGTGGTGGGAAGACTACACCGCGCGGCTTGGCGGCGAGATGGACAACAACCCCTCCCCCGGCAACAAGAAAGGCGGGTTGACGACGATCCTTGAAAAGTCGCTCGGCGCCGTCGCCAAGGGCGGCACCGCGCCGCTGACGCAGGTGTACAAATTCGCCGAACCCATCACCGAGCACGGCTTCTTCTACATGGACAGCCCCGGCTATGACCCGGCTTCCGTCACCGGCCAGGTCGCCTCGGGTGCCAACCTGATCTGCTTCACCACCGGGCGCGGTTCAGTGTCCGGCTACAAGCCCACGCCCTGCATCAAATTGGCGACCAATTCCGAAATGTACCGCCACATGTCCGAAGACATGGACCTCAACTGCGGCGACATCATCACCGAAGGCGTGTCTGTCGAGGACAAGGGCCGCGAGATTTTCGAGATGTGGATTTCCGTGGCCTCGGGCGCCAAGACGAAGTCCGAGGACCTCGGCTTCGGCGGCGCGGAATTCGTGCCCTGGGCGATGGGGGCCGTCATGTAGGATGGGTGATTCACCCATCTTCCGAACGAAGGATGGGTGAATCACCCATCCTACCGGTTGACCTTGCCCTTCTTCGCCGCAAACCGCGCTTCCATCAGCGCCTCCCCCTCGGCTGAGCCGTCATGCCAGGTGCCGAACAGCCAATCCAGCGGCACGGTGCCGTCGGAATAATTCACCTCGAAATACTTGTGATGCAGGTAATGGGCATAGGCATGGCTGCCAAAGCCGCCCTCGCCCACTTCGATCGTATCGAAGCCGATATGCCCCACCACCGCGCCGAAGCCCGCGAAATGCAACTGATACAGCGCCAGCACCGGATTGGACGGCAGGATCAGGTGCCATCCCATCACGCCGAAATAGGCCAAAGCCTCTCCCGGATGCATCGACAGCGACGACCAGGGCGTCGGATTGACCGAATTGTGGTGCACCGAATGCACCCATTTGTACAAGAACGGCGTGTGGATCAGCCGGTGGATCAGATAGAAATGCGTCTCGTGGATCACCGGCACAAAGAAGGCGACAAGCGCCAGCGTCCAGGGGTTCTGCGAGAAACTCAGCCACGGCGCCCAGCCATTGGCATAGGCCCACAGCATCCCCGATTCCACCGCCGTCCAGGACCCGACGCCCCAGCCGAAATCCCTCAAGGCATTGTCGATGTTCTGGCTGCCGAACCAGAACACGTCGGATGTCTGATCCCCCGGAAATCTGGCATTGTACTTGAACCGCGTGCCCTGCCCGCGCTGCCAATACAGCCGCAATTCCAGCGCGCCATAAAACAGGAACACCGCCGCCGCATTGACCGCGTAAAGCTGCAGCACCCAAGCCCAGTGCAGCGTCTTCAGCACCTCCACATCCGGAATGACAAAGCGCCACCACAGCACCGCCGTCACCGCAAAGGCGAGGTTCCAGGGCAGGAAATACCCCGGCAGCCATTTCAGGATCTTGATCGGATCGGGCCGCCGAGACCAGAACGGCGCGATGGTCAACGGCGCATCCGGCGCCCAATCCCCGCGCTTGTTGCGCTTGCCGTATTTCAGATCATCCATCGCCCGCCTCCATCCCCAAGCTGGAGGGGCTGTCCGCCCCTCCAGACCTCCCCGAGGATATTTGCAGAAAGTGATTGTGGAAAGAGCAGATCGGGGAGGCGGAGGGCCGCGCGGACGAGCCAATCATGGTTAGCCGAAAGTTAACGGAAAACACATTTGTAGATATATTTCAATTAGTTGCACGAAATTTCACGCGTGAAATCCCGCGTAGGTCGGGGGTTACCCCGACTCCCTTTTTCAGAAGAACGCCTGCAACCCGGTGATCGCCCGTCCCAAGATCAGCGCATGCACGTCATGTGTCCCTTCATAGGTGTTCACCGTCTCCAGGTTCACCATATGCCGCATGATCTGGAAATCTTCCGAAATCCCGGTGCCGCCATGCATGTCCCGCGCCATCCGCGCCGCATCCAGCGCCTTGCCGCAATTGTTGCGCTTGATGATTGACACCATCTCGGGCGCCGCCTGCGCCTCGTCCATCAGCCGCCCGACGCGCAGACACGCCTGCAAGCCCAGCGAAATCTCGGTCATCATGTTCGCCAGTTTCAACTGGAACAACTGGGTCTGCGCCAAGGGCTTGCCGAACTGCTTGCGGTCCAGCCCATATTGCCGCGCCGCCCCCATGCAGAACTCCGCAGCCCCCATCACCCCCCAGGCAATCCCATACCGCGCCCGGTTCAGACAGCCAAACGGCCCTTTCAGCCCCTCGACAAAAGGCAGCAACGCCTCCTCGCCCACTTCCACATCCTTCAGCACGATTTCCCCGGTGATCGAGGCGCGGAGGCTCAGCTTCCCCCCGATCTTCGGCGCCGACAGGCCCTTGGTGCCCTTGTCCAGCACAAAGCCCTTGATATTGCCGCCATGCGCGTCCGACTTGGCCCAGATCACGAACACATCCGCGATCGGCGCGTTGGAAATCCACATCTTGGACCCGTTCAGCACATAGCCGCCCGCGGTCTTCTTCGCCGTGGTCTTCATGGCCGAGGGGTCCGACCCCGCATCCGGCTCGGTCAGCCCGAAGCAGCCGATCCACTCGCCACTGGCCAGCTTCGGCAAGTACTTCACCCGCTGCGCCTCTGTGCCATAGGCATAGATCGGATACATCACCAACGACGACTGCACCGACATCATCGACCGATAGCCTGAATCCACCCGCTCCACTTCACGCGCCACCAGCCCATAGGCGACATAGGACGCGCCAAGGCCGCCGTATTCCTCGGGGATGGTCACGCCCAGCAGCCCCATCTCGCCCATCTCGCGGAAGATCGCCGGATCGGTCGCCTCGTCGCGGAAGGCCGCAATGGCGCGCGGCTGCAACTTGTCCTGTGCATAGGCCTTCGCCGCCTCGGCCAGCATCCGCTCTTCGTCTGACAACTGATCGGCCAGCCGGAACGGGTCTTGCCAATCGAACGTCCCCAGATCGGGCGCATCCTTGGCTTTCAACTTCGGGCGGTCGGTCATCACAAGGCTCCAGCGTTCGATTTCCCATGCAACCTGCCACGAAACGCGGCAAGGTTCCAACGAGATCCCCTCATCTCCTTATGAGCCGACCGCATATGTTCCCGCGCCGCTACCTGCCTTCGATCCCCGCGCTTCTGGCCATCGAGGCGTTGGACCGGCTCGGCACCGCCTCGGCTGCCGCGGCCGAGATGAACCTGACGCAAGGCGCGGTCAGCCGACAGATCCAGACGCTGGAAGACCAACTCGGCACCCCGCTGGTCAGCCGCGACGGACGCCGCCTGACCCTGACCCCCGCCGCGCTGGATTTCGTGGCCGAGGCGCGCCGTGCCCTGTCCCTTCTGTCGCAAGCCTCGCTCACCCTGCGCGCCAACCCCAGTGGAGGCACCCTCCGTCTCGCCATCCTGCCCGCGTTCGGCATGCATTGGCTGGCCCCACGCCTGGCGCAATTCGCCCGGGCGCATCCCGAAGTGACGGTGAACCTGTCCACCCGCCTCAAGCCTTTCGACTTCGACGCCGGCAGCTTTGACGCCGCCGTCCATTACGGACGCCAGGATTGGCCCGGCGCCGCCTACCTGAAGTTGATGGACGAAGACGTCCTGCCCGTCGCTGCCCCATCGCTCGCCCCGATCGGGCGTCCCGAAGGCGCCCTGCACCTGCCGCTGTTGCAACTCGACAGCCGCAGCGGCGACTGGGGCCGCTGGCTCGCGCATCACGGCCTGCCGAACCAGCGCCCGCCCGCCATGCTGTTCGACCAGTTCGCCACGATGAGCCAAGCCGCCATCCACGGCATGGGCGCCGCCATTCTGCCGCTGTTCCTGATCGAACGCGATCTGGCCGAGCGCCGTCTGGTCCCGCTTTATGGCGGGCCAATGCGCTCTCCCAGCGCCTATTACCTCGTCTGGCCCGAAAACCGCCCGGCGCGCGCGCCGCTGGCCAGCTTCCAGGGCTGGCTGTCCCGGCACCTCTCGCCATTCACCGAAGCCACAAATATCCCGGGGGTTTAAGGGGGCTGGCCCCCTTGCCTTGGCCGGACACAAGCGCCACCTTGACCCAAATTCCTGGGGGTCCCATGCAGATCGGCGATGTCTCGTTCTGGTATGCCGATATCGGCCTGCCGCAAACCCGCCGGCCCGCTTTGCCCGGCGACACCGTGGCAGATGTGGCAATCATCGGCGCGGGTTATACCGGGCTCTGGACCGCCTGGTATCTGATGCAGGAAGACCCGACACTGAAAGTGCTGCTGCTGGAGAAAGAGTTCGCCGGCTTCGGCGCCTCGGGCCGCAACGGCGGCTGGTGCATGGGCACGCTGTCCTGGGACCATGACAGCTATGCCAGGACCCATGGCCGCGAGGCGGTCATCAACATGACCCGCCACCTGCGCGCTACGGTGGACGAGATCATCGCGGTGTGCGAGGCGCAAGGCATCGACGCCGATATCTTGCGGACGGAAATGCTGATGTTCGCCCAGAACCCCGCGCAACTTACCCGGCTGAAGGCGGAACTCGCGCATCAGCAGCATTGGGGTCAGGGCGACCGCGTGCGAGAACTGAGTGCCGAACAAGTGGCGCAGCGCATCTCGATCCCAGGCGCGCTTGGCGGCATGGCGATGTCGGGCGTGGCCCGCATCCAGCCCGCCAAACTGGTGCGCGGCCTCGCCGAAGCCGTCGAACGCGCCGGCGCCGTGATCCATGAAGGCACCGAGGTTCTCTCATACGGCCCGGGCGAGGTCGTCACAAACAAGGGACGCGTCACGGCCAGGGTCATCCTGCGCTGCACCGAAGGCTTCACCGCCGGTCTGCCGGGGCACGAACGCGACTGGCTGCCGCTGAACTCCGCCCAGATCGCAACCCCGGTCCTGCCGCCCGAGGTCTGGGCGCAGATCGGCTGGGAGAATTGCGAACTGGTCGAGGATCTGGCCAATTCCTATTGCTACTGCCAGCGCACGCGCGAGGGGCGCATTACCGTCGGCGCGCGCGGCGTGCCCTACAAGTTCGGCTCCGGCATGGACGACAACGGCGCGCCCGACGCCGAGACCATCCGCCTCCTGACCGAGATTCTGCACCGCCATTTCCCCGTCGCCGCGCCTTACGGCATCGACCACGCCTGGTGCGGCGTGATCGGCGTGCCGCGCGACTGGTGCGCCACGGTGGGCCTCGACAAGGCCACCGGCCTTGGCTGGGCGGGCGGCTATGTCGGGGTGGGCGTCTCGACTTCGAACCTCACGGGGCGGACCCTCGCCGACCTCGCACTGGGCCGCGACACCGAGATCACGCGGCTCCCCTGGGTCGGCCGCAAACCCCGCCTGTGGGAACGCGAGCCGTTCCGTTGGCTGGGCGTGCACACGATGTACACGCTTCTGCGGATCGCCGACCGCCGGGAAGATCGCCTCGGCGGCCCCCCGTCGAAATTCGCCGCCCTCGGCAACTGGCTCACCGGCCGCCCGTAGGATGGGGGATCCCCCATCCCTGCATGCACGCAATCATGGTGAATCGAAAGTTAACGCAAAACGGCTTTATTGTTTAATTTCAATATGTTATAAGTTGTTGCACGCGTGCAACTACCCCTCTTGCACACCAAATCCGTGAAACGCCCCCCCGGACACCCCTGCCCATCCCCCCAACCCCTTTCCTTCCTGCCCCCTTTCCGCTATGCCCCCGGCGTTCCCAATTCCCCTCGTCCCGGAGTGCCCATGCAAGGCAGCGCCAACCTGAACCTGATGATCAAGACCGCCCGCAAGGCCGGCAAAAGCCTCGTCAAGGACTTCCGCGAGGTCGAGAATCTTCAGGTCTCCTCCAAGGGTCCCGGCGATTTCGTCAGCAAGGCCGACCGCGAGGCGGAACGGATCATCAAGGAAGACCTGCTCGGCGCCCGCCCGACCTATGGCTGGCTGGGCGAGGAAACCGGCAGCGCGCCGGGTGAGGATCCGACCCGCCGCTGGATCGTCGATCCCCTCGATGGCACCACCAATTTCCTGCACGGCATGCCGCATTGGGCGGTCTCCATCGCGCTGGAACACAAGGGCGAAATCGTCTCGGCCGTGGTCTATGACCCGGCCAAGGACGAGATGTTCTACGCCGAAAAGGGCCAGGGCTGCTGGCTGAACGACAGCCGCCGCCTGCGGGTATCGGGCCGCAAGGTGATGCAGGACGCGGTGTTTGCGACGGGCGTGCCGTTCGGGGCGAAAAGCACCCTGCCCGCCACGCTGCAAGACCTCGCCCGCCTGATGCCGGTCTGCGCCGGGGTGCGCCGCTGGGGCGCGGCAGCGCTGGACCTCGCCTATGTCGCGGCCGGCCGCTATGACGGCTTCTGGGAGCGCGAGCTTCAGCCCTGGGACATCGCGGCGGGCATCCTGCTGGTCAAGGAAGCCGGCGGTTTTGTCGAACCGATCCGCGAGGGCGACGACATTCTGGCCAAGGGCGCGGTGATCTGCGGCAACGAGGGCCTGTTCCCGGCGTTTGCCAGGACGATCCGCGGGGCGTGACGCCATGGGGGCGCTGCCCCCAAACCCCCGCCCCCAAGCCCCGAGAGGTATTTGCGCCTCGGTGAATTGAATTTAGCAGCAAGCGGGCGCGGTTCACCCGCCCGCCGAAACCTGTGCCAGCAGTTGCGCATTGCCGCCCGAGGCTGTCGTGTCTATGCAGATCGCCCGTTCCAACATCACTTGGCCCAGGTCGGGCATGTCGGTGATCAGCGGCAGGATCGGCCCGGGCCGGTCGGCCAGCGCCAGGCCAAAGGGTCGCGCGGCATCGGCGTCTCCCCAGTGGATCACGGCAGAAAAGCCTTGCAGGGTCAGCAGCGCTGCGGGATCCAGACCGGGCGCCA
>JANLQT010000117.1:0-13696 GCA_031368035.1 Rhodobacterales bacterium
GGCCGCGAGGGCGCCCTTCTGCCGATCCTGCACGATGTGCAGGCCGATTTCGGCCATGTGCCGCAGGCCGCGCTGCCGGTGATCGCCAAGGCGCTGAACCTGTCGCGCGCCGAAGTGCACGGGGTCGTCAGCTTTTACCACGACTTCCGCGAGGCGCCTGCGGGCCGCCATGTGGTGAAACTGTGCCGGGCCGAGGCGTGCAAGTCTGTCGGCGCGGACCGCGTGGCCGATCATGCCAAGGCGCGGCTGGGACTGGACTGGCACGAAACCTCGGCCGATGGCGCCGTAACGCTGGAGCCGGTGTTCTGCCTGGGCCTGTGTGCCTGCGGGCCGGCGGCCTTGGTGGATGGTCGCCTGATGGGCCGAGTGGATGAATCAATGGTTGATGCACTGGTGGAGGGGCTGAAATGAAGATTTACCTGCCGCTCGATAGTGCCGCCGTCGCCCTTGGCGCCGACCAGATTGCCGCCGCGATCCACACCCATGCCAAGGCGCGCGGCCTCCATGTCGACCTGATCCGCAACGGCAGCCGGGGCATGGTCTGGCTGGAACCGCTGGCCGAAGTCGTCACGCCTGAGGGCCGGATGGCCTTTGGCCCGATGTCGCTTTCCGATGTGCCCGCGCTGTTTGGCGACCTTTCCACGCATCCCAAGGCGTTGGGCCTGACCGAGGATCTGCCCTGGATGAAGGGTCAGACCCGCCTGACCTTTGCAAGGGTCGGCGTGGTCGATCCCTTGAGCCTTGCCGATTACCGAACGCATGGGGGTATTGCCGGGCTGGAGCGGGCCCTGTCGATGGCGCCCGCCGAGATGGTGGCGGAAGTCACCGCCTCGGGCCTGCGCGGGCGGGGTGGGGCGGGCTTTCCCACGGGCATCAAGTGGAAGACCGTCTCGGAAGCGCCGGGCACGCAGAAGTATATCGTCTGCAACGCCGACGAGGGTGACAGCGCCACCTTCGCCGACCGCATGCTGATGGAGGGTGACCCCTTCACGCTGATCGAAGGCATGGCGATTGCCGGGCTTGCCTGCGGGGCAACGAAAGGGTTTGTGTACATCCGTTCGGAATACCCCGTGGCCATCCGCGTGATGCAGGATGCCTGCCGGATTGCCCGCGAAGAGGGTCTGTTGGGGGCGAAAGTGCTGGGCCGGGGCGCCGCCTTTGACATCGAGATCCGGGTCGGCGCGGGCGCCTATGTCTGCGGCGAGGAAACCTCGCTTCTGAACTCACTGGAGGGCAAGCGCGGCGTCGTGCGCGCCAAACCGCCGCTGCCCGCCCTGCAAGGGTTCATGGGCCGACCGACGGTGGTGAACAACGTGATCTCGCTGGCTTCGGTGCCGGTGATCTTCGCCAAGGGGGCCGCGGCCTATCAGGGCTACGGCATCGGGCGATCGCGCGGCACCATTCCGTTGCAGATTGCCGGCAATGTGAAATTCGGCGGGCTGTACGAGACCGCCTTCGGCCTGACTCTGGGCGAAGTGGTTGAAAAGATTGGCGGCGGCACGGCTTCGGGCCGTCCGGTCAAGGCGGTGCAGGTGGGCGGCCCCCTCGGCGCCTACTTCCCGCCCAGCCTGTTCGCGACCCCCTTCGCCTACGAGGATTTCGCCGCGAAAGACGGGCTGATCGGCCACGCCGGCCTGACCGTGTTCGATGACAGCACCGACATGCTGCAGATGGCCCGCTTCGCAATGGAGTTCTGCGCCATCGAATCTTGCGGCAAATGCACCCCCTGCCGCATCGGCGCCGTGCGCGGTGTCGAGACGATTGACCGCATCGCCAGGGGTGACGCCGCCGCCACACCGCTGCTGGTGGACCTGTGCGCGACAATGAAAGCCGGCTCGCTTTGCGCGCTCGGCGGCTTCACGCCCTACCCCGTGATGTCCGCGCTGACCCACTTCCCCGCCGAATTTTCGCCGCTTCACGAGGCCGCAGAATGAAAGACTTCACCATGAAAGACTTCATCCTTCCTGAAAAAGATTACGGAACGCCCGCTTCGAAATCGAAAACCATGGTCACGCTGACCATCGACGGCTTTGATGTGACCGTGCCGGAAGGCACCTCGATCATGCGTGCGGCCTCGGAAGTCGGCATCCAGGTGCCCAAGCTGTGCGCCACCGACACCGTCGATGCCTTCGGCTCGTGCCGCCTGTGTCTGGTCGAGATCGAAGGCCGCGCCGGCACTCCGGCCTCGTGCACCACCCCGGTCGCGCCTGGCCTGAAGGTTCATACCCAGACCGGAAAATTGGCGCAACTTCGCAAGGGGGTCATGGAACTTTACATCTCGGACCACCCGCTGGATTGTCTGACCTGCTCGGCCAATGGCGATTGCGAACTGCAGGACATGGCCGGCGTCGTCGGCCTGCGCGATGTGCGCTATGACGCTGTGGGCACGCATTTCAAGGCGAAAGACACCTCCGGCAAAGCCAATCCGCAATGGCTGCCGAAGGACGACAGCAATCCCTATTTCACCTATGACCCCGCCAAATGCATCGTCTGCAGCCGCTGCGTGCGCGCCTGCGAGGAAGTTCAAGGCACCTTCGCCCTGACGATCGAGGGCCGGGGCTTTGACAGCCGCGTCTCGCCGGGCGCCGCGGGCGACAACTTCCTGTCCTCCGAATGCGTCTCCTGCGGCGCCTGCGTCGCGGCTTGCCCGACCGCGACCTTGCAGGAAAAGTCGATCATCGAGCTGGGCACCCCGACCCGCAGCATCATCACCACCTGCGCCTATTGCGGCGTCGGTTGCCAATTCAAGGCGGAACTGCGCGGCGACGAGTTGGTGCGCATGACCCCCTGGAAACAGGGCAAGGCCAACCGGGGCCATTCCTGCGTGAAGGGCCGTTTCGCTTACGGCTATGCCTCCCATCAGGACCGGATCCTGAACCCGATGATCCGCGACACCATTGACGATGCCTGGAAAGAAGTGTCCTGGGCCGAGGCGATGACGTTTGCCGCCGGGCGCATGAAGGGCCTGATCGACAAGCACGGGCGGCATTCCGTGGGGGTCATCACCTCGTCCCGCTGCACCAATGAAGAGGCCTATCTGGTCCAGAAACTGACCCGCGCGGTGTTTCTGAACAACAACACCGATACCTGCGCTCGCGTCTGCCACTCGCCCACCGGCTATGGCCTTGGGCAGACCTACGGCACCTCGGCCGGTACGCAAGACTTTGATTCGGTAGAAGAAACAGATGTCGTCATCATCATCGGCGCCAACCCCGCCGCCGCGCATCCGGTGTTCGCATCGCGCCTGAAAAAGCGCCTGCGTCAGGGGGCAGAGCTGATCGTGATCGACCCGCGCCGCACCGAGATGGTCGATGGCCCGCACATCAAGGCCGCCTATCACCTCGCCTTGACCCCCGGCACCAATGTCGCCGTGGTCACCGCACTGGCGCATGTCATCGTCACCGAGGGCCTGTTCGACGAGGACTTCATCCGCAGCCGCTGCGATTGGGACGAGTTTCAGGATTATGTGGAGTTCGTTCGGAAACCCCAGAACTCGCCCGAATCCGTCTCCCTGCTGACCGGCGTGAACCCCGGGGAACTCCGCGCCGCCGCGCGACTGTACGCGCGCGGCCGCAATGGCTCGATCTACTACGGCCTTGGCGTCACCGAACATTCCCAAGGCTCCACCACCGTCATCGGTATCGCCAACCTCGCGATGCTGACCGGCAATATCGGCCGGCCCGGCGTAGGTGTGAACCCGTTGCGGGGACAGAACAACGTTCAGGGCTCGTGCGACATGGGGTCTTTCCCGCATGAACTGCCCGGCTATCGCCACGTCAAAGGGGATGCCGTGCGCGACATTTTCCAGAAGATCTGGGGTGTGCAAATAGATAACGAACCCGGGCTCCGTATCCCCAACATGCTGGATGCCGCGGTCGAGGGCACGTTCAAGGGCATCTACATTCAGGGCGAGGATATCCTGCAATCCGACCCCGACACCAAGCATGTCTCCGCCGGTCTTGCCGCGATGGACTGCGTGATCGTCCACGATCTGTTTCTGAACGAAACCGCCAATTACGCCCATGTTTTCCTGCCTGGCTCGACCTTCCTGGAGAAGGACGGAACCTTCACCAACGCCGAACGCCGGATCAACCGCGTCCGCAAGGTCATGGCCCCCCGCAACGGCTATGCCGATTGGGAGGTGACGATGATGCTTGCCAATGCCCTGCTGGACCAGACGGGGGGGGCGCAGTGGACCTACTCGCATCCCTCTCAAATCATGGACGA
This sequence comes from Rhodobacterales bacterium, assembly GCA_031368035.1. GTDB lineage: Bacteria > Pseudomonadota > Alphaproteobacteria > Rhodobacterales > Rhodobacteraceae > Stagnihabitans. The sequence continues at coordinate 4,228 of JANLQT010000117.1, forward strand.
AATTGCCATGACGACCCCCAGTTTTGCCGGCGTGGATTATGCGCTGCTGGAAGAACTGGGCTCTGTCCAGTGGCCCTGCAACGAGGCGGCGCCGGAAGGCACACCGCTGATGCATGTCGAAGGCTTCGTGCGCGGCAAGGGGCGGTTCATCAATACCGAATATGTGGCGACAGATGAAAAGACCGGCCCGCGCTTCCCGCTGCTGCTGACCACCGGGCGCGTCCTCAGCCAGTACAACGTCGGCGCGCAGACCCGGCGCACCGCAAACGTGGTCTGGCATGACGAGGATGTGCTGGAAATCCACCCTCATGACGCCGAGGTGCGCGGCATCAAGGACGGCCAGTTTGTCCGCCTCGCTTCCCGTTCCGGCGAGACGACTCTGCGCGCGACGATCACCGACAAGGTCAATCCGGGCGTCGTTTACACGACGTTCCACCACCCAGATACCCAAGCCAATGTGATTACGACCGATTATTCGGATTGGGCCACGAACTGCCCCGAATACAAGGTGACCGCTGTGCAAATCGCCCCGTCCAACGGCCCGACGGAATGGCAAGAGGACTATACCGCCTTTACTGCCCGCTCGCGGCGCATTGCTGCGGCAGAATGATGCAGACGGCCCGCCCTCTTCCCCGCCACAGCTTCGGCTCCGGCGCGATGGCGGTAGGGGGGGTCCGGATGCTGCCCGAGGAACTGGCCATTGCCATTTCCTACAACGGCTCCACCCAGGCCGTGATGATGGCAACACCTGCCGATCTTATTGATTTTGCTTATGGTTTTTCGCTAACCGAAGGTATCGCCCGGCCAGACGAGATCGAAACAGTCACCCCGGTCGAAGGCGCCAAAGGCATCGACCTGCAGATCTGGCTGCGGCCCGAGGCACAGGCACGGATGACCGCGCGCCGGCGCAGCATGACCGGCCCGGTCGGCTGTGGCCTCTGCGGCATCGACTCGCTGGAAGAGGCCGTTCGCGCGCCGACACCCATTCCCGATCTTCCGTTCACAATCTCGCCAAATGAGATCCGCGCCGCCATCGCAAGCCTGCCCGGCGCGCAACCACTGCACGATTCCACCCGCGCCGCCCATGCCGCCGGCTTCTGGTCTGGCGGTTTGATCGCAGCACGCGAAGATGTAGGCCGCCACAACGCGCTCGACAAACTCGCCGGCCACCTTGCCCTGACCCTGCGGCAAACCGGCGCTGTCCTGCTGACCTCTCGCGTCTCGATCGACATGGTGCAGAAGGTCGCCGCCATGGGTCAACCCGTGCTGATTGCCGTCTCTGCCCCCACGGCCCATGCCGTCGATCTGGCGCATCAGGCCGGCCTGACCCTGATCGGCCTTGCACGCCCGGATCGGTTCGAAGTTTTCACCCATCCGGGCCGAATTGCGGCCCCATACGCCGGAGCTTCCCATGTCGCATGACGTGACCGAAAAGCTGGTTTATATGGCCAACCAGATTGCAAAGTTCATGGAATCCAAGCCCCATGACGAAGGCGTCGCGGGATTGGCAAGCCACATCAACGACTTCTGGGAACCGCGCATGCGCCGGTCTCTGTTCGAGGTGTTGGATGCCGGCGGCCAGGGCCTGCGCCCGCTGGTTATGGAGGCCGCACCAAAGATCAAACGCCCGGCGCAAGCCGCCTGAGCGTTTCAGAACATCCGTTCTGAAACTCCCGCTCAGCCTTCATGCGCGAGCGTAGCCAGATATTTCCCATAGTCGTTCTTGTGAAAAATTCGCGCCCGCGCCAGCAGCGCATCCCGGTCGATCCAGCCGGCTGCATAGGCGATCTCGTCGGGGCACCCCACCTGCAATCCCTGCCGATGTTCCAGCGTACGCACGAAGTTTCCCGCATCCAGCAGGCTTTCATGCGTGCCGGTGTCCAGCCAGGCAAAGCCGCGCCCCATGCGTTCCACCGTCAGCGAACCTTCGCGCAGATAGCACTCCAGAAGGTCGGTGATCTCCAGTTCACCCCGGGCCGAGGGCTTGATCAAGGCGGCAAATTCCGGCGCGCGCCCGTCAAGAAAGTACAGCCCCGTCACCGCAAAATTCGAGGGCGGCCTTTCTGGTTTTTCAATGATTTCAATAACTTTGCCGGTCGTATCAAAGCCGACCACTCCATAGCGTTCAGGATCAGAGACACGATAGCCGAACACCGTTCCGCCCTCTTCCCGGGCGTCGGCGTTGGCCATCATCTCGGGCAGGCCGTGGCCGAAGAAGATATTGTCGCCCAGAACCATGGCCGAAGGCGCGCCCGCCAGGAAGTCTTTCGCCAGCAGATAGGCCTGCGCCAATCCGTCCGGCGCGGGCTGGATGATCCAGTTGAACCGCAGACCCCATTGGGTGCCATCTCCCATCAGCCGCTGGAATTGCGACTGGTCTTCCGGTGTGGTGATGATGGCAATGTCCCGAATTCCCGCCAACATCAGTGCCGAAAGCGGGTAGTAGATCATCGGTTTGTCGAAGATCGGCAGCAGTTGTTTTGACACGCCCATGGTGATCGGCCACAGCCTTGTGCCCGATCCGCCGGCCAGAATGATGCCCTTGCGCGTCATGACTGCAACTCCTTCAAGATCAAATCCAATCCCGCACGCCAATCTGGCCGGGCAATTCCGAACGCGCGTTCAAGATCGGTGCAATCCAGTCGGCTGTTCTTTGGTCGTTGCGCCGGCGTCGGATAGGCTTCGGTCGGGATATCCTCAATCCGGCAGGAAAGCCGCGCACGGGTCATGATCTCGCGCGCGAAATCTGCCCAGGACACATCGGGCGCCCCCGAAAAGTGCTGCACGCCGCCTGCGCTGCCATCGATCATCGCCTTCGCACAGGTCAGCAGCGCATCAGCGATGGCGGCTGCCGGGGTCGGCCCGCCGATCTGATCGGCCACCACTCGCAGAACCTCACGCTCGGCCCCAAGGCGAAGCATGGTCTTGACGAAATTCGCCCCGTGCGCCGAGACCACCCACGACGTCCGCAAGATCAGCGTCGGCCCGCCCGCTGCCTGAACCGCCTGTTCCCCCGCCAGTTTCGAGCGTCCATAGGCGCCCAAAGGCCCGGTCGGATCGTCGGGGCGAAACGGCAGCGCGCCCGATCCGTCAAACACATAATCGGTCGAAACGGTCAGAAACGGGATGTGCCGCGCCACGCAGGCCCGCGCCATCGCACCTGGGGCAGCGCCGTTGACCACGGTCGCAGCGGCCTCCTCCGTCTCGGCCTTGTCCACCGCGGTCCAGGCCGCGGCATTGATCACCGCGTCCGCTTGCGCCTGCATCACCGCCGCATGACAGGCATCGGGCTGCATCAGGTCTGCCTCGGCGCGCGACAGGAACCTGGCCGAACTTCCGCTCGGTAATTTGCGCGCCAACTCGCGTGCCACTTGCCCCGTCTGCCCGAAGACCAGAAGCTTCATACTTTCCCCGCCAGATAGTAGGCCATTCGCCCCAGATATTCCTTCAGCGCCAGATCCGCCTCGACCAGATGTTCGTCCAACCGCCAACCGGCCCGGAACGTCCGGGAGGTCGAGCGGAAGTCTACCGGCCAAGCGGTCAGATCGGTCCAGCCGGCACGGGCAAACGCCTCCATCGCGCGCGGCATATGCCAGGCAGAGGTGACAAGCACAAAGTGTTGGCCCGGCTGCGGCCGCACCATGTCCTTCACCAGCGTGGCATTTTCCGAGGTGGTGCGTGACTTCGATTCCAATGTGATCTGCCGTTCGGGAATACCCATGTCCAACCAGAACGCATTCACCATGCGTGAGGGCGCAGCCGCGTTGGGGTTGCCGAACAGCCCGGCCGTTCCGCCCGTATAGATCAGTCTGGCATCCGGGAAACGCCGCGCGAGTTCCACCCCCGCGATCAGCCGCTCTCCGGCTTCGTTCATCTCAAGCCCGCCCCAGCGCGCATAGGGGCCCAGGTCCTCGGCCCCGCCCAGCACGATGATCCCGTCCACCCGGCCCAGCGCCGGAGCCTGAGGATATTGGCCTTCAAGCGCCTGCACCAGCGGGTTGGCCAGGGGAAACACTGTCAGCCCCAGCACCAGCGCCAATGTCGCCGTGACCCAGATCAGCGCGCCCCGGCGCCGCCCGCGCCAGACCGAAATCAGCGCCAGGACAAGCCCGATCACCATCCAGGTCTCTACCCGGGCAAGTTGCCCAAGCGTCTTGCTGGCGATGAAGAACGCCTCTTCCATCAGCTACGGCCAAGCCGTTGCAGCGCGCCCTGCCGGTCCATTAGGGGCCGCCACCAGGCTTCGTTGTCCAGATACCACTGCACCGTCCGGTCCAGCCCCTCTTCCACCGTCACGGAAGGCCGCCAGCCCAGTTCTTCTCTTATCCGAGACGGATCAATGGCATAGCGGGCATCATGCCCGGGGCGATCGGTGACGAAGGTGATCTGATCGGCGTAAGAGCCCGCCTTGGGGCGCTTGGCATCCAGAATGGCGCAGATCGTCCGCACCAGGTCGATGTTGCGCCGCTCATTCTCGCCGCCGATGTTGTAGCTGCGGCCGACCGCACCGTTTTGCACCACCGTCAGCAGCGCATCGGCGTGATCCTCGACATACAGCCAGTCGCGCACATTTTCGCCTTTGCCATAGACCGGGATTGGCCGCCCGTGCAGCGCGTTCAGGATCGCCACCGGGATCAGCTTTTCCGGAAAATGAAACGGCCCGTAATTGTTCGAACAATTCGTCAGCAACACCGGCAGACCGTAAGTCTCGTGCCAGGCCCGCACCAGATGATCCGACGCCGCCTTGGACGCCGAATAAGGGCTGCGCGGATCGTAGGGCGAGCTTTCGGTGAACTGTCCCTCTGCCCCCAGCGAGCCGAACACCTCGTCGGTGGAAATGTGGTGAAACCGGAACCCCTCGGGCTTGCCAGCCCTCGTCCAATGCGCCCGCGCCGCTTCCAGCATGTTGAACGTGCCGGTGATGTTGGTCTCGATGAAATCCCCCGGCCCGTCGATCGACCGGTCCACATGGCTTTCCGCCGCCAGATGCATCACCGCATCCGGGCGATGGTTAACGAACACGCGTTCCAACGCCGCACGGTCGCGGATATCGGCCTGCTCGAAACTGTACAGATTCGATGCCGACACGGACGCCACATTGTCCAGACAGGCCGCATAGGTCAGCACGTCGACATTCACCACCTCGTGCCCGCGCGACACTGCCAGCCGCACCACCGCTGATCCGATGAACCCCGCGCCCCCGGTGACCAGCAGCTTCATGCGCCCGCTCCATAAGCAAACGCGGGTTCTGTATCCCGCAGGAATGGCTGTATCTGATCCTTGCCCGACAGCACGGGCTCGCCCGCCAACCCCCAGTCGATGCCGATGTCCGGATCATTCCACCGCACCCCGGCATCACAGTCCGGCGCATAACCGTCCGAGCATTTGTATTGCACTTCGGTATTCTCGGCCCGCGTCACGAACCCATGCAGGAAGCCTTTCGGCACCAGCAACTGCTTGCCATTCTCGGCCGACAGCTCCACCCCGATCCAGCGCCCATAGGTCGGCGAGCCCACCCGGATATCCACTGCCACATCAAAGATCGCCCCGCGTGAACAGCGAACCAGCTTGTCCTGCGCATGCGGCGGCTTTTGGTAATGCAGCCCCCGCAGCGTCCCCACCCTGGCCGACATCGAGTGGTTGTCCTGCACGAACGCCACGCCCACTCCCGCCGCTGCCATCCGGCCCGCGTTGAACGTCTCGGCAAACCAGCCGCGGTCATCGCCGAACCTTTGCGGCGTCACGATCATCACCCCGGCCAACGCCGTCTGTTCAACTTGCATCAAACCACCATGCCGTTTTGTCCCTCGCTATCGCCCTTCCCCCCGATCTTGCAAGCACTTCCGTCCCGCACCCCCTTGGACTCAGAGGCCGGCGCGCGCATATAGGGCAAAAGACAATGGAGCTGACTGTGGAGCCGATCATGCTGGGAACCGCCGCCAAACCGCAAACCGCCTCTGACCATATCAAGGATTCCTCCGAAGCCGCCTTCATGGCTGACGTGATCGACGCCAGCCAGACCGTGCCGGTGATCGTCGATTTCTGGGCGCCGTGGTGCGGCCCGTGTCGGCAGTTGACCCCGGCGCTGGAAGCCGCCGTCACCGCCGCCAAGGGCGCGGTGAAACTGGTGAAGATCAACGTGGACGAGGCGCAGGCCCTGTCCACCCAACTGCGCATCCAGTCCATCCCCACCGTCTATGCCTTCTTCAAGGGCCAGCCGGTCGATGGCTTTCAGGGCGCGGTTCCCGGCTCTGAAATCAAGCGCTTCATCGACGGTCTGGCCGCGATGGGCGAGCCGGAGGGTGACGGTCTGGCCGAAGCGCTCGCCGCCGCCGAGGACATGCTGACCGAAGGCGCCGCCGCCGATGCCGCCGAAACCTTTGCCGCCATTTTGGAAGAAAACCCCGAAAATACCGTGGCTTATGCCGGTCTGATCCGCAGCCATCTCGCCATCGGCAATCTTGACATGGCCGAGACTTTGGCCGCCAACGCCCCCGAGGCGATCACCAAGGCCAAGGAGATCGAAGGCGTCCGCGCCCAGATCGAACTGGCCAGGCAGGCCGTCAAGGCTGGCCCGCTGGACGTCTTGCGCGCCGCTGTCGCCAAGGACACTGGCGACCGTCAGGCCCGCTTTGATCTGGCCACCGCTTTGCACGCCGCCGGCGATGTCGAAGCGGCCGTGGACACGCTGCTTGACCTGTTCAAGCTTGACCGTGACTGGAACGACGGCGCCGCCAAGACCCAGCTTTTCACCATGTTCGACGCGCTGAAGCCGCAGGACCCGATCGCCATCAAGGGCCGTCGCCGCCTGTCCTCGATGATCTTCGTCTAGGCCCGGCGCATGATCCATCCGGCCGACCTGCCCGAGGTGATCCCGCTGTTCCCGCTGCCCGGGGCCATCGTGCTGCCCCGCGCCCGCCTGCCGCTGCATATCTTCGAGCCGCGCTACCGGGTCATGCTGACCGATTGCCTGAAAACCGACACCCGCCTGATCGGCATGATCCAGCCCCGGCCCACGCCATCCGGTGAGGCAAAGCTGTCCGCCATCGGCTGTGCTGGCCGGCTGACCGCGTTCAACGAAACTGACGACGGTCGCTTTATGGTCACGCTGACCGGTATCAGCCGGTTTCGCTTGCGCGAGGAGGTGCCGGGGTTCACCCCCTACACCCGCGCCAAGGTCGATTGGACGCCTTTCGCCCGCGACCTTGGCGGCGAGGAAACCGACCCCGGCCTGGACCGGGACAGCTTCCTTGCGCTGGTGAACCGCTATCTTTTGCAGCAGCGCATGGGCACCGACTGGCCCTCTCTGCGCGAGGCAGAGCCCGAGGTGCTGATCAACGCTTTGTCCATGCTGTGCCCGTTTTCGGCAGAGGACAAACAGGCGCTGGTCGAGGCGCCCAGCCTGCAGACCCGCCGCGAAACCCTGGTGACGCTGATGGAATTTGCTCTGCACAGCGGGCCGCAAGGCGGCGAGGCCGAGACCCGCCAATGACCGACCTGCCCGCCGTCATCCCGCCGCCTTATGACCGCAAGATGCTGGAAGCGCTGGTCTGCCCCGTCACGCATGCCACGCTGATCTACGATGCCGAGCGCGGCGAGTTGATCTCGAAAAACGCGAACCTCGCCTTCCCGATCCGCGGCGGCATCCCGATCATGCTGCTGGACGAGGCCCGCAAGATCGAGTGACATCCGTAGGATGGGTGATTCACCCATCTCTTTGGTGGGTTCTTCCCCCATCCGCCGTCACAACGCCCGCCCCTGCAACAACCGGGGCAATTCCCCCGACACCCCCGCCGCCTGCCGCATGAACCCCCGCCGCGCCCCGGGCAGCGCGTTCACCGCCGCCAGCCCCAGATCCCGCGCCAGTCTCAGCGCCGGATTGTCGTTGGAAAACAGCCGGTTGATCCCGTCCATCCCGTAAGCCATCAGCGTGGTGTCAAACCGCCGCGCCTGTTCATACCGCGTCAGCACATCCAGCGCCCCGATATCTTCGCCGCGCCTTTGCGCCTCCACCAATACCTCGGCCAGCGCCGCCACATCGCGGAACCCCAGGTTCAGCCCCTGCCCGGCAATCGGATGCACCCCATGCGCCGCATCCCCCACCAAAGCCAGCCGGGGCCGCACCCAATCCTTCGCCAGACTCAGCGACAAGGGATAGGTGAACCGGTCCCCCGCCAGCGCGATCTCCCCCAGAAAATCCCCAAACCGGGGCCGCAAAGCCTGCAAATATGCCACATCGTCCAGCGCCTGAATCCGCCGCGCATCCGCCTCGGTCTCGCTCCACACGATCGAGGAATGATGCCCCCCCGGCAGCGGCAGAATCGCCAGCGGTCCATGCGGCATGAAGAACTGCCACGCGGTCCCATTGTGCGGCTTCTCATGCCGCACCGCCGTCACCAGCGCCGTCTGCCCATAGGCCCAGCCCGATCGGGCAATCCCCGCGCGCTCTGCCACCGTCGACCCGCGCCCGTCGCAGCCTACCAGCACGCGGCCGCTCAGCGTCCGGCCATCCGCCAAACTGACCGAAACCGCCGCTGGCGTCACCTCCTGCCCGACGACCGTAACGCCCGAATGCAAGGCAATCCCCGCCTCCGCCCCCATCGCCGCCAGAACCGCCGCGTACAAATGCCGGTCCTCGACCAGGAACCCCATCGGCCCCTCCTCGATTTCCGCCGCATCGAACGCCAGATGCCAGGGCGAGGCCCCCGTCCCCGACCGCCCGTCCGCCGCCACGACCCGCAAAATGGCTTGGGCCTTCTCCCGCAAGCCAGCCCAAACCCCCACCGCCCCCAAAAGCCGTGTCGAGGCAAGGGCCAGCGCATAGCCCCGCCCGTCAAACCCGCGCTCCCCCCGCGCCGCCGCCGGCCGCGCATCGACCACCGCGACCCGCAGCCCCGCCTGCGCCAGCGCCAGCGCCAAGGCCGGCCCGTTCAGCCCGCCGCCCACAATAAGAACATCTGCATCCATACCGCCCTTTTTATCCCCCCCTTCGGGATTGTCCATGCGCCCCCCTGTCGCTAGCCTTCCGCCAAAGAGGTGCCCTATGTCCAAAACCTGGTTCCACCTGACCGCCTGCGCGCTTGGCCGCGAGATCGGCGCCGGCCGCATCAACCCGGTCGAGTTGACCGAAGCCTTCCTGTCCGAAATCGCCGCCCACCCGCTCGGCCCGAAAATCTTCGCCCGCACCACGCCCGCCCGCGCCCGGGCCGAGGCGATGGCCGCCGCCGCCCGCGCCAAATCCGGCCTGCGCCGTGGCCTGCTGGACGGCGTCCCACTGTCGTGGAAAGACAATTTCGACACCGCCGGCACCCCGACCGAGGCCGGATCTGCCCTCCTGAAAGGCCGTACCCCCACCACCGACGCCGCTGTCCTGCAAAACGCCACCGCAGGCGGCACCATCTGCCTTGGCAAGACCCACATGTCGGAACTTGCCTTCTCCGGCCTCGGCCTGAACCCAATCACCGCCACC
>JANLQT010000133.1:0-5228 GCA_031368035.1 Rhodobacterales bacterium
CAAGCCGCCCTTCATCAACTCATCCGCCAAAGCCTGCGCGTTCTTCACGACCTGCGCGGCATAGACTTTGAACTCCGGCCGCAAAGCCTCGCCAAACGCCACCGCTTTGGCCGCGATGACATGCATCAGCGGGCCGCCCTGAATGCCGGGGAAGATCGCCGAGTTCACCTTCTTGGCGATGTCCTCGTTGTTGGTCAGGATCATCCCCCCACGCGGGCCGCGCAGAGTCTTGTGGGTCGTCGTGGTCGCCACATCGGCATAGGGGAAGGGCGACGGATGCGCGCCCCCGGCAACAAGGCCGGCGAAATGCGCCATATCCACCATCAGCCAGGCGCCCACCTTGTCGGCAATCGCCCGGAACCGCGCGAAGTCGATCTGCCGGGGCACGGCAGACCCGCCCGCGATGATCATCTTCGGCTGGCTTTCCACGGCCAGCCGTTCCACCTCGTCATAGTCGATCAGATTGTCCTGCTGCCTGACCCCATACTGGACCGCATGAAACCACTTGCCCGACTGGTTCGGCGCCGCGCCATGCGTCAGGTGCCCGCCCGAGGCAAGGTTCATGCCAAGGATCGTATCGCCCGGCTTCAGCAACGCCTGAAACACGCCCTGGTTGGCCTGAGAGCCGGAATTGGGCTGCACATTCGCGAACCCGCAGCCGAACAGCGCCTTGGCCCGGTCGATCGCCAGATTTTCCGCCACGTCCACGAACTCGCAGCCGCCGTAATAGCGCTTGCCCGGATAGCCTTCGGCATACTTGTTCGTCATCACCGACCCCTGCGCCTCCATCACGGCACGGGAGACGATGTTTTCCGACGCGATCAGCTCGATCTCGTCGCGCTGGCGGCCGAGTTCCTTGGTGATCGAGCCGAAGATTTCCGGATCGCGGGTGGCAAGGCTTTCAGTGAAGAAACCGGGGTCGCGGTGGCTGGGGGTCATGATGCGCTCCGTGCGGGGGAAGGGCCGGGGGGATTTCCCCATCTAGACTGCGGCGAAACGCACGGGAAGGGCCGAAAGCGACGCGTTGCGGGGGCAAGGCGAAAAACGCTTCCGATCGGAAACTTTCCCCGCGCTGCGGATCAGACCGGCGCCGTTCGGCAAGGGGTTGAGTTTGCCAGCGTGGCGGCGATGATGGGCGCCGGACGTGGGGAGTGGTTCAGTGGCGCATCGCATCGCATTCCGGGCCTCGGGCGTTCCTGTGGCGCAGGCGGCTATGGCCGATCTGATCGCGCGCCATGGTCAGGCGGTGCTGGAGGAGGCCGATATCGTCGTGGCGCTGGGCGGCGACGGGTTCATGTTGCAGACCCTGTACGAAACACAGGAACTGGACATCCCGGTCTATGGCATGAACTGCGGCACGGTCGGCTTCCTGATGAACTCCTACACGTCGGACGACCTGTTGCAGCGCCTGACCCTGGCTGAGGAAGCAGTGATCCATCCCTTGTCGATGACGGCAGTGGGGGTGGACGGGGCCGTCACCAAAGCCTTGGCGATCAACGAGGTGTCGCTGCTGCGGGCCGGCCCGCAAGCGGCCAAGCTGCGCATCCTGATCGATGGCAAGGAACGGCTGGCGGAACTGGTCTGCGACGGGGCGCTGGTGGCAACCCCGGCGGGGTCCACCGCCTACAATTATTCCGCCCATGGCCCGGTCCTGCCGATCGGGTCCGGCGTTTTGGCGCTGACCCCGCTGGCAGCATTCCGGCCCCGGCGCTGGCGCGGGGCGCTGCTGCCCCAAAGTGCCGTCGTGCGGTTCGAGGTGCTGGACCCGGCCAAGCGCCCGGTGCGCGCCGACGCGGACAGCCGCCCGGTGACGGATGTGGCCAGCGTGGAAATCCGGCAGGATACCTCGGTCCGGCACCGCATCCTGTTTGACCCCGGGCACGGGCTGGAAGAGCGGCTGATCGTCGAACAATTCGCCTGAACGCGTCGGCGCGGTGCATCCGCCGGTAATGTGTCCACGCGTGGACAAATTTTCAAGCCAATGAATTCAATGGCTTGCGATTCCAAATTTACGAAGTGGAAAGCTCTGTCCGCAGCGCGCCAGGTGCTCGTCAAGCCCTGGCGGGCTTTCTTCGCACGGTGGGAGGGGGGAGCTGAGCGCGACGAATGACCGCAAGGGAATGAAGGACATGAGTCAGCCCGCCTCGCCCGCCCACCCTTGCCGCTTGCGGTACAGCGTGGATGGCGCCAGCCCCAGAACCTTGGCGGCACGCGGCAGCGAGCCGTCTTCCGCCGCAATCGCGGCCTCGATTACCGCGCGTTCGATCTCGGCCAGGGTCAGCCCCCGCAACGCCTGAATGGCCGCCTCTTGCGGGGCGACATCGGCGCGGGGCGGCAGTCCGGCGCTGGGCGGCAGTCCGGCGCTGGGTGCCAGGCTTGGCGCGGACACGTCCAGCCCACGCAGCGGCGGCGGCACGATCCGATCCGGCAGCATGTCCATCGTGACCAGCCCGCCCGGATGATCGTCAGAGGCGACCAGCACGATCTGACGGATCAGGTTCAGCAACTCGCGCACATTGGCAGGCCAGGGCAGGTTCAAAAACAGCGCCTCGACCGGCGGAGACATTCCGTCAAACCGCTTGCCGGTCTCGGCGCCGAACTGGGCCAGTGCGGCGGTGGCAATCTCGATCACATCGTGGCCCCGGTCGCGCAGCGGTGGCAGATCAAGGCGCACCGTCGCCAAAAGCCCGATCAGTTGCGGGTTCAGCCGCCCGGCGCGCAGGGCCTGATCCAGCGCGCCGCTGATCCCCGCCACCACCCGCACCCGGCCCGTGGGCCGCCGCATCGCATCCGCCGAGGACGCGGCGGGCAGCAGCATCGGCAGCAGCCGGGCTTGCAGCGGCAAAGGCAGGGCCTGCAAACCCGCCAGATACAGCGTCACCTCGCTGGCGGAATAAAACGCGCCATCCCCGGCGAACAGCGCCCGCTCCAGCGATTCGGGCGCGGCCCCCTGACAATTGATTCGCACGAACCGGCCTGCCGCGCGGCCCGACAGCGCATGCAACATCCGGGCGCACAGCTCTTTGCCGGTGCCGGGCGCGCCGGTGATCAGCACCGGCGCCATGGTGGCCGCACTCGACGCGATGGCGGTCGCCACGGCGGTCATCGCCGCAGACGAGCCGACCATCGCGCCAAGCCCTTCGGACAGGGTGCGCGGCCGGCGGCCGGGCGCACCCAGGCTTTGCGCGGCGCTGCGGGTGGCCGTCACCAGCCGGTCACCGTCAAACGGTTTGACCAGAAAGTCATGCGCCCCGGCCTGCATCGCCTGCACGGCGCGGTCGACCCCACCATGCGCCGTCACCACCACAAAGCGCACGTCATGCCGCAGGCCTCGCAAGTCCTGCATCAACTCGATCCCGTCGCCATCCGGCAGCGTCAGGTCCAGGATGACCAGCGGCACCGGGCGATCCCGAAACAGGGCCCGCCCCTCGGCCGCACCCGCCGCGGCCCGCACTTCGGCCCCGGCATGGATCAGCACCGACCGGTACACCATCCGCAGCGAGGCGGTGTCTTCGATCAGCAGGATCTTCAGCCCGACCAGCGGCCCGGACAGGGGAATGTCGGCGCTGCGGCTCACAGCAGCGGCCCACCTTGGCCCGGCGCACTTTGGCCCGGCGCACCATGACCCAGCCCGCCTGCGCTCCGCCCGCCAGAACTCGGCCCGCCAGAACTCGGCCCGCCAGAACTCGGCCCGCCAGAACTCGCCTCACCGGATCGCGGCAGCGCCAGGCGCGCAATCGCCGCCACCGCGCCGCGCGTCAGCATCCGGATGTCGAACAGCAGGGCGCCCAGATCGGGCGGCAGCGCCGTGCGGGGGTCGTATTGCAGGCGGTAATCCAGCGTCTGCACCTTGCGCAGCAACAGGGACGCCCCGGCCGTGCCGGCCAGCGCGATCAGGACATGGGTGGTGGCACGCAGCTCGACAAGGTCGCCGCCTGCCCCGAAACCTGCCCCCCCGAAACCTGCCCCCCCGCCTCCTGCCCCCCCGCCTCCCGCCCCGCCGCCCGCCGCGTGCAGGCCCGAGCTGACCCGGTCCAGCCGCGCCAGCGTCTCGATCAGGTCCAGCATCAGCCGGTCAAGGATTTCGCGCCCGACTTGCGGTCCGGCCAGCGCGCAGACCCGGGTCAAGGGACCGGGGTCGAATATTGCGGCATCCTCTCCGGGGCCGGGCGCGGCGCCTTCGCCTTGCGCCTTCAAAAGCCGCGCCACGATTCGCAACATTTCCGCCGGATCGGGCAGGGGCTTGGTGACGACCCGGCTTGCCCCTGCCGCGATCAGTTCGTCATGCCGCTGCACCGAAATGTCCGAGGTCATGGCCAGCGCCGGGGTTGCCGCCAAAGCGCCTGGCCGGGCGCGCAGGGCTTGGATCACCTGCGCCCCGGACAGGCCCTGCAAGGTGGCATCGGTGATCAAAAGGTCAAAGCGTTCGCCCGCCAGAATGTCCACCGCCTCGGCGCCGGTCTGGGCTATCACCACCTGTGCGCCTTCGCTGGTCAAAAGCGCCGTCAAAAGCCGCAGCGTCGGCAGGGTTTCGTCCACCACCAGCACCCGCCGCCCCGCCAGAAGCCCGGCAGGCTCGGGGCCAGTTGGGGCGCCAGTTGAGGCGCCAGTCGAGGGGCCAGCCGAGGGGCCATCCGAGGGGGCAGGGGCGCGCGCCGCACCCGAGATCTGGGCCATGACCCGGTTTATCATCCGGTCCATCGCCTCGGCATGGCGCATCGCGGCGTCGATCAGCGGCTGCGCGCGCGGTCCAATCTGGTCGCCGGGGATCATCCGCAACTGGCCGGACAGGCCCACCAACTCGCCCCGCACATCCTGGGCGCATTGCTGGATGACCCCCAGAACCTGGGGGTCACATTAAGGGCCCGGGTCGGCGGCGTTGGTCACACCCGGCTCCTTGCCGCGGGAGGTATCCCGAAGGCCCCGGGCGACGTGACTCTGGGGGCCAAGACTCTGGGCACCGTGAAGTGGGGCGCGGTAAAGAAGCGGGCGAAGAGATTGGCCATGGGACAACCCTAGGCAGCAGCGCCCCAAAGTCCAGAAGAACGCTGCGGCGCAAAGTCCGCAGCGGCGGGCTTCAGCCGTACACCTTCACCGGAGAGCCCGCGAGTGCCGCCATATTCAGCAGCCCCCGCACCGTGATGGACGGCGTGACCACATGCGCGCGGTTGCCCATGCCCATCAGGATCGGCCCGACCTCCAGCCCGCCGGCCTTCAGCTTCAGCATG
>JANLQT010000144.1:0-2633 GCA_031368035.1 Rhodobacterales bacterium
GCACAGACCCCAAGCCCCGGCCCCACGCACACCGCACCTATCCGCGCATCCCCCAGCAGCACTTCCAGCGCCGCCCCGTCCTCCACCACCTTCAGCATCACCGCATCCAGCCGCGCCGCATTCTCGGCCAGCGCCCCCCCCGGGCACCCCAGCGTCACCAGCCCCGCCCCGATCCGCAGCGCCCCCCGCGCCGTCATCCGCGCCGCCCCGCCATGACCGAAGGGGCCAGAGAGGATCAGCGCGTGGCCATAGCCGAACTTGTGCCCTGCCCGTTTCGCCAATCGCCGGCTGTGGGACCGGGTTTCAGTCACAGCGCAACCCACTTCGCCCAGCCCGATGTCGACGCAGCGCAGCGCGCCGGACCGGTCGCTGCCCTCGGCAAGCACATGCCCGAGTTTGCGGCGATGAAAGGTGACCGTCAGATGCGCCATATAGGGCGCGGGCTGGCCCAAAGCCGCGCCACTGTCGGCGCACAAACCAGACAGAATATCCACAGCAACAATTCTGGTCCGACTGTTAGGATCATGGGTCAGCACCCGACCAATCAGGGCATCCACAGCCTCCAAAAGGTCCGGGGCGATCGGGCGGGTCAATCCGATGCCAAACAACGCATCGATGACCACATCGCATGGCCCTTCAGGAATGACGACCGCAACCTCCCCCATCCCCACCCACCGCTTATAATTCACCCGCGCGTCCGCAGGCATCCCTTCCGGCGTTCCATACAGGAACACCTCCACCTCCCACCCCCACTCCTTCAGCAGCCGCGCCACCACGAACCCGTCGCCGCCGTTGTTCCCCGGCCCGCACAGCACCACCGCCCGGAACGATCCCGCCGCCAGCTCCGGCCATTCCGCCCAGATCGCCTCTACTACGCCCCGCCCGGCGCGCTCCATCAGCTCCAGCCCGGTCACCGCGCCGGAGGCAATCGCCGCCGCCTCAACCGCCCGCATTTGCGCCGCCGTCAGAAGTTCACTACTCGCCATCCAGTTTCCATTCTGCCTGTTTTACAATCGCTTTGCTTAAATTACAGGCGACCCCTCCGCCATTCCCGCGCCTTCGGCCTTCATCCCCAGGCTAGCCAATTGTCCCCGCCCCGGGGAAGTGGTTCTAGGCAGACGAGGTCAGATTTCGCGGCCAGTAGTTGCGGCCACCAGCGCAGGCCAGAAATCCTGAGGGAGACGAGACGCATGAAGAAGATCGAAGCGATCATCAAGCCGTTCAAGCTGGATGAAGTCAAAGAGGCGCTGCAAGAGGCCGGCATTCAAGGCCTGTCCGTCACGGAAGTGAAGGGCTTTGGCCGCCAGAAGGGCCATACCGAACTGTATCGCGGCGCCGAATATGTCGTGGACTTCCTGCCCAAGGTGAAGATCGAACTCGTGCTGACCGACAACATGGTCGATGCCGCGATCGAGGCGATCACCACCGCCGCCCGCACCGACAAGATCGGCGACGGCAAGATTTTCGTCTCCCACATCGAACAGGCCATCCGCATCCGCACCGGCGAGACCGGCGACGACGCGGTTTAAGGTTTTGTGGCGAAGGGCCAAACCCCTTCTCACCCCTCCGAACACTACACCCGCACACCGGGCCATCCGGCCCAGACAATAACCAACCGAAAAGGCATCAATGATGAGCGCAGTTGCCAAAGCTCTGAAACTGATCAAGGACGAGGATGTCGAATATGTCGACATCCGCTTCACCGACCCCAAGGGCAAGCTTCAGCACGTCACGCTGGTGGCTGACCTGGTGGACGAGGAATTCTTCGAGGACGGCTTCATGTTCGACGGCTCGTCGATCGCGGGCTGGAAGTCGATCGACCAGTCCGACATGAAACTGATGCCCGACGCGGAATCGGTCTATATGGACCCGTTCTACGCCGAAAAGACGCTCTGCGTGCATTGCAACGTGGTCGAGCCGGATACGGGCGAAGCCTATGACCGCTGCCCGCGCCAGGTCGCACTGAAGGCGGAAGCCTACCTGAAATCCTCGGGCGTCGGCGACACCGCCTATTTCGGCCCCGAGGCTGAATTCTTCATCTTCGACGACGTGCGCTATTCGATCACGCCGCAGAAGGTTTCGTTCCAGATCGACAGCGAAGACGCCGCCTGGAACACCGACACCGCGTTTGAAGGCGGCAACCTCGGCCACCGCGCCCCGCACAAGGGCGGCTATTTCCCGGTGAACCCGGTGGATTCGGCGCAGGATCTGCGCTCGGAAATGCTGTCCACGATGAAGCGGATGGGTATTCGCGTGGACAAGCACCACCACGAAGTCGCTACCGCGCAGCACGAACTGGGCATGATCTTCGGCGGACTGGTCGAGCAGGCCGACAATATCCAGAAATACAAGTATGTGATCCACAACGTCGCCGCGGCTTACGGCAAGACCGTGACCTTCATGCCCAAACCCATGAAGGGCGACAACGGCTCGGGCATGCATGTGAACATGTCGATCTGGAAGGGCGGCAAGCCGCTGTTCGCAGGCGACATATACGCCGACCTGTCGCAAGAGGCGCTGTATTTCATCGGCGGCATCCTGAAGCATGCCAAGGCGCTGAACGCGATCACCAACCCGGCGACCAATTCCTACAAGCGCCTGATCCCCGGCTTCGAGGCCCCCGTGCTGCGCGC
>JANLQT010000243.1:0-2261 GCA_031368035.1 Rhodobacterales bacterium
ACCATCGCCACCGAGGCGCAGGTTTCGGCATAGGCGGTGTCGTTGGGCAGGTCGTAGTCCTTGGTGAAGCCCTCGTTGCTGGCCGAGGGGCCAAAGCCGCCGGTGACATACATCCGGGTGCGGGTTACGTCGGCCCAGAGGACTTCGCAGGCGCGTTTCAGGCTGTCGTCGCCGTGTTCGGCGGCCAGATCGGCCATGGCAGTGTACATGTACATGGCGCGCACGGCGTGGCCGACGACCTTGGTTTGCTGGCGGACGGGCAAGTGGGATTGGTTGTATTCATAGGTCGCCTGCCCGAAACTTTCGGGGGCTTCCCCTCGCGCGGCGCGCTCGGCATCGAAGTAATGCGGCTGCGCGCCGCGTTCGTCGATGAAATAGGTCGCAAGGTCGAGATACTTCTTCAGGCCGGTGGCGTGGTAGAGTTTGACCAGCGCCAATTCGATTTCCTGATGCCCGCAGTAGCCGCGCTTCTGGCCGGGACCGGGGCCGAACACCGTGGCGATGTGGTCCATGTAACGCATGAAGACCTTCATCAGCCGGTCCTTGCCGGTGGCGCGGTAAAAGGCCACGGCGCCCTCCAGCATGTGACCGGAGTTGTACATCTCGTGATTGTCGCGCAGGTTGGTCCAGCGGTTCTGCGGCTCTCGTTCCAGATACCAGCAGTTCAGATAGCCGTCGGGGGCTTGCGACTTTTCAAGGTCGTCGGTGATGCGGTCGATCTGCGCTTCGATCAGCGGATCGCGGCGGTGGGAGAGGGCGTAGGAGGCGGCCTCGATCCATTTGCCGATATCGCTGTCCCAGAAGATCTGGGTGGTGAAGCCGTGCTTGTTGCGGGGGATGTGCAGGGGCGGGACCGGCTGGGGCAGGGACAAGCTTTCCAGCATGCCGCGCGATTGAAGCTGGGCGTATTGGCTGGGAATGGTGGCATTCAGCACCGTATCCAGCCGCTCGCTCCAGAAACTTCCGGTGATCTTCACGTCGCTGAAGGCGACAGAGGCATATTTCCGCATCGGTTTATTCCAGTCCAAGGGTTGAGGTCTGTCCAAGGGTTGAAGCCCGGGCCACAAGGCTGCAGGGCAAAAGGCGCAGGCCCTGTTCGGGCAGACCGTCGATCATCCGGGCCATGCAAGCCCCCGCCTCGGCCCCAAGCGCGGCGAGGTTCATGTCGATGGAGGTCAGCGGCGGGCGGGCGGCTTCGGCCATCACCGCCCAGTTGTCAAAACCGCAGACGGCGACGTCTTGCGGCACGTTCAGGCCGCGTTCGCGCAAGGCATCTACCGCGCCGCGCGCGATCTGGTCGTTGCCGCAGAACAGCGCGTCGGGGTTGGGCTTGCCGGGGCCGAACAGATCGTCAATGGCGGCGCGCCCGCAGGCTTCCGTCCATTTGCCAAAGCGGACGGGCAGGGGGGGCAGACCGGCCTCGGCCAGCGCCTCGGCATAGCCGGCGCCGCGCAGATGCACGGCCTCGAAATGCTGGGGGCCGGCGATGTGGGCGATGCGGCGGCGGGCCAGCGACAGCAGATGCTGGACCGCCAGTTTGGCGCCGCCCTTGTCGTCGGGCAGCAGGGTCAGGCCGTCATCGTCGCCATGCGCAAAGACATGGATCACCGGCACGCCAAGGTTTGACAGTTGCGCGGCGGGGCGGCGGTCGGAACGCCTGGCGGTGACGACGATGCCGTCGACCTGCTTGGCCATCAGTTGTTCGACATGCGCCGCCTCGCGCGCCGGGTCATCGGTGGCGTTGCACATGAAGACGCCGATACCAAGCGGGGCCAACACACGCTCCAGCCCCTCCATGATCGGCATGGTGAAGCGGCCGAAACTGTCGTTGGAAATCAGGCCGATGGAACCGGACAGGCCGGTGTGCAGGCTTTTCGCCAGCGTGTTCGGGCGAAATTGCAGGCGTTCGGCCACTTCGGTGACGCGTTTGCGGGTCTCAACCGCGATGGTGCCGGTCTTGTTCAGCACCTTGGACACGGTGCCGATGGACACGCCCGCCTCGCGCGCGACATCGCGGATCGTGGTGGTGCGGGGCGCGTTCACTTCACCGCCCCCGACAACAGGCCCGAGATGTAATAGCGTTGCAGCAGCAGATACACGATCATGCAAGGCAGGATCGACACGATCACCGAGGCTTGCAGTCCGCCCCAGTTGATCGCGCCGAAATTGCCGGTCATCACCCCGGTCATCATCACCGGCACGGTGAAGCTGTCTTCGTGATTCATCAGGATCAACGCGCCGATGAACTCGTTCCAGCTGGT
>JANLQT010000259.1:0-8639 GCA_031368035.1 Rhodobacterales bacterium
GCCCCCGGATGTGGCAAGA
Organism: Rhodobacterales bacterium; assembly: GCA_031368035.1. GTDB lineage: Bacteria > Pseudomonadota > Alphaproteobacteria > Rhodobacterales > Rhodobacteraceae > Stagnihabitans. Next base: position 20 of record JANLQT010000259.1, read on the forward strand.
AGCGCAAGGACGTCAAGGCAGGCGCGAGGCGTCAATAGCCTCGGGCGCGGTCCACCAGGTTCATGAAGGGCAGTCCCGCTTCGCCGCGCCGGATGTTCTCGGCAAGGACCCGGCAGACGCCATCAGCGCGGCTGTCGGCGGCGATATGAGGGGTGACGGTAACGCCCGGATGGGCCCAGAAGGGGTGATCCTGCGGCAGGGGCTCCACCCGGAACACATCCAGCGTCGCATAGCCGATCTGACCGCTGTCCAGCGCCGACAAAAGGGCTGCATCGTCGATCAACGCGCCGCGCCCGGGGTTCAGGATCACCGCGCCGCGCTTCATCAAGGCAAGGGTGCCGGCGTTCAGCAGGTTCTCAGTTTCTGGCGTTTTCGGCAGCAGGGTCACCACGAAATCGGCGTTGCGCAGCACGTCGGCAAGCCCCACTTCGCCCGAGTGGCAGGGAATGCCGGGCACGTCCTTGGCGGAGCGGCTCCATCCCGCGACCTGAAAATGCAGCGCTTGCAGGGCTTTGGCGGCAGCGGTGCCAAGCGCGCCCATGCCCAGCATCGCCACCCGGCGCGAGCGGGCAAGCGGCGGGCAGGTGGGGTCCCAGACATGGGCCGGGTTGTGGCTGTACCGGTCCAGCGACAGATGGTGCCGCATCACATGGCCGACCACCCATTCCACCATGCCCTCGGTCAGCCCATCCTCGACCATCCGGCACAGCGGCTGGGTCAGGGTGGCGTTGCCGACGACCCGCTCGACCCCGGCCCACAGGCTGAGCACCGCCTTGGCGCGGGTGAAGGGGCGAAAGTCCTGCAACGGGGCGGAGGGCGCGTAGATGATGTAATCCACTGTGGCCGGGTCACCTTCGGTCACGACCTGCGCCGCAATCCCGGTTTTGGCCAGGGCGGCGGGCAAAACATCGCGATATTCTTCCCAGACTGCGGGGGCGGCGAACAGAACCGTCAGCATCAACTGGCCCCTGACGTCACGGCGGCATTGACCGCAAGGGCCAGGATGACCGCGTTGAAAAAGAACGAGGCCATCGCGTGGAACAGGATGGTCTTGCGCATCGGCATCGTGGTGGCGATGACATCGGACACCTGCGCGGTCATGCCGATGCCAAAGGCGAAATAGATGAAATCCCAGGCGCCTGGCTCGGACGTTTCGGGAAAGCTGAGGCCGCCTTCGCCATCCTCGTCGGGGCGGTAGAACAGATGCGCATAGTGAAAGGCGATGACGGTGTGCAGGCTGGCCCAGCCCAACGGGACCGAGGCGAAGGCAAGCCCGCGTTCCAGCCAGTTGCCGCCGCCGGGGCCATTGAGCAAGAGGATGATGGACGACACGCTGACCGCCACGCTGCCCACCGCGAGCAAAAGGATCAGCGTGACGCCCTCGTCGTTGACCGCGGCTCTTTTGCGCAAAGTGTCCGGTGTGACGGTGCGGATGAAGTGGACCATCAGCGCAAGATAGATGGCAAAAAAGCACACCGCCCCGATCAGGATGCGGGTTTGTGCGTACAAGGGCCACAGATGGGTCAGCGCCAGAGCCAGAAGGCCCAGCGCAAAGGCCATGAAGAAACGGCTGTGACGGGTCATGCGGCCATATTGTGCGGCGGCGGGAAAAAGGGAAGGGGCAGGGCCAACGATTTCCTTTCAAAAAGTCAGGCTCGCAGGCCGGGTAGAGCCGGAATTTTCGGAGAAAATTCGTAGGCTTTAGCGCGCGCGGTGCACGATGGCGCTTTGCACAAGGCCGATGGCCAGCAGCAGGACCAGAGTGGCCGAACCACCGTAGGACAGGAAGGGCAGGGGCACGCCCACCACCGGCGCCATGCCCATCACCATCGACATGTTCACCGCGATATACAGAAAGAAATTCAGCGCGATGCCGATGATCAGCAACTGGCTGAAGCGTTCCTTGCAGCGGATGGCGGCGAAGATCAGGAAGGCCAGCACGGTCGCATACAGCAGCAGCAGGCTGACCACGCCGACGAAGCCGAATTCCTCGGCCAGGGTGGTGACGATGAAGTCGGTCTGCTTTTCCGGCAGGAAGTTCAGCCGGCTTTGCGTGCCCTGCATGAAGCCCTTGCCGGTCAGACCTCCCGATCCCAGCGCAATCTTGGCCTGAATGATGTTGTAACCCGCGCCCAAGGGATCGGCGGCGGGGTCAAGGAAGGTGTCAATGCGCTTGTATTGATAGTCGTGCAGGAACTGCCAGGGCGTGCCGCGGGTCAGAAACACCGACGTCACGCCGCCGCCGACCAGCAAAAGCACGGCAGCGAAATACCAAAGCGAGACCCCAGCGGCGAACATCACGCCGCCGCCCGCCAGCACCAGCATGATCGAGGTGCCGAGGTTGGGTTGCAGCACCACCAGCGCTGTCGGCGCAAGGATCAGTACCACAGGAGCCAGCACCCACAGCGGGTGCGAGACTTTCCGGTCGGGCAGCCAGTCGTAATAAGCGGCCAGTATCATCACCAACGCGACCTTCATCAACTCGGACGGTTGCAGCGTGATCGGCCCCAGTTCGATCCAGCGCTGGGCGCCCTTGGCGTCATGGCCGGCGAGCAGCACGACGATCAGCAGGACAAAGGTGCCAAGATAGGCCGTGGCCGACAATCCGCGCCAGACCCAGATCGGCACGAAAGTGATGAAAAATGCCAGCACAAGGCCGGCGGCATAGCGCTTCATCTGCGGCTCGGCCCATTGGTTCAGGACCCCGCCAGAGATGGAATAGAGCATCAGCCAGCCGATCGCCGCGATGGCGGTGATCACCAGGTACAGACCCCAGTTGACATGGAAGAACTTCGACAGGCCCGAGGGGACGTATTTGACGCGGTATTCGAGGAAACTCATGCTGCTTTCCGCATTTCTGGGCGCCTCATGCCTTGCTGGCCACGGGCGCGGTGCCGTCGGGGCTGCGCAGTTTCAATTCGTTCAGCAGGGTTTCCATCCGCGCGCGCTGGTTCGCCGGATAGGCCTCAAGAGGAGGTATCCCGCCGGTCATCACCCGCAAAAGCGCATCGCGCGCGATGGGACCGGCCACGGCAGAGCCGCCGCCGCCGTGTTCCACCAGCACCGCCACGGCATATTTGGGCGCCTCGACCGGGGCGAAGGCCACGAACAGCGCATGGTCGCGCAGTTTCCAGGGCAGGTCGTTGTTGGCGACAACCCCGGTCTCGCGCTCGGTTGCCGAGATGTTGCGCACTTGCGCCGTGCCGCTTTTGCCGCCCATCAACATGGTGACATCGACGATCCGGCTGCCATAGCCGGTGCCACGCTCTGAGTTCATGACGCCCGACATGCCATCGCGCACTGCGCGCAGCATGGAGCCGTCCAGGCCCAGGCTTTCCGGCACTGGCACTGGCACGTCCTTGCCGCCGACCGACTTGACGATCCGCGGCACCACCGTCTTGCCGGTTGCGACGCGCGCAGCCATGACGCACAGCTGCAACGGGGTTGCCAGCACATAGCCCTGGCCGATGGCAGCGTTGATCGTGTCGCCGATCCGCCAGTCCTGCTTGTATTTCTTCATCTTCCATTCGCGGTCCGGCATCGCCCCGGGCGAGATCGCAGACAAGGGCAGGTCGTGGCGCACGCCGAGCCCAAGCTTGCGCCCCATTTCGGCAATCGTGTCGATGCCGACCTTTTGTGCCACGTCATAAAAGAACACGTCGCAGCTTTCCGTCAGCGCGCGGCCCAGATCGACGGTTCCATGCCCGCCCCGCTTCCAGCAGTTGAACTTGCGGTCACCGAATTGCAGATAGCCCGGGCAGTTGACGTGGTCATCGACGCCGAGCGTTCCCGCCCCAAGCGCCGCCAAAGCCGTGACCATCTTGAAGGTTGATCCCGGCGGATAGCCGCCCTGTACCACCTTGTTGGCCAGTGGCTTGTGGTCGTTTTCCGTCAACACCGTGTAGTCGCGGTTGGTGATCCCGCGCACGAACAGGTTGGGATCAAACGACGGCGCCGAGACCGAGGCGATGATATCGCCATTGGTCACATCCATCACGATCACCGCCGCGCTTTGATCACCCAGACGCGCGGAAATGAAATTCTGCACATCGGCATCAATGGTCAGCAGCAGATCATCGCCAGGCGCGCCCTCGTTGCGCTCCAACTCGCGCATGACGCGGCCAACGGAGTTCACCTCGATCTTCTTGGTCCCGGCGGAACCGCGAAGATCACCTTCCATCCATTTCTCGACGCCGGATTTGCCGATCTGGAACTTGGGGATCTGCAGAAGCGGATCGGGATTTTCCAGCCCCTCAAGATCCTTTTCCGACACCGGGCCGACATAGCCCACCACATGCGCGAAATCGGTATCGCGCGGATACAGGCGCGACAGTCCCACATCCGGCGTCACGCCGGGCAGGGCAGGGGCGTTCAGGTTGATGCGGCTGAACGCCTCCCAGGTCAGCCGGTCGGCGACGGTGATCGGCACAAAGGACGGGTTGCGCTCGATATCGCGGCGGATGCGCAACAGATCGTCCTCGGTCATGGCGATCACATGGCTCAGCCGGCCCAGCACCATATCGACATCGCCCGCGCCTTCGCGGGTCAGGGTGACGCGGTAGTTCTGTTCGTTGCCGGCCAGAAGCTTGCCGTTCCGATCCATGATCAACCCGCGCGCTGGGGCCAGAAGTTGCAGGTTGATGCGGTTCTCTTCGGCCAGAAGCTTGAATTCATCGGCCTGTTCCACGCCCAGATAGTGGGCGCGGGCCCCGAGAACGACCAGAAAGCCGCCCATCAGACTGCCGACAAACAGGCCCCGGCGGGTGAATTGCCCGGCTTGCCGTTCGGGATCGCGCACAGGGCGGCTGGTGGTGCGTTTCACAGCCGCCTCCCATAAGCATCCGTCTCGCCGGTTGCCGGTTTGTGCAGGTCCAGCGCGTAATGGCTGACCGCGACGACAGCGGGATAGGCGAGGATCGACCACAGGATCTGGATCGCCGCATAGCCGAAGGCCGGCTCTGGCAGGAACACCAGCGCGAAGATGATGCGGTACGCAAGGAAGACCGCCAGCATCAGCCCGGACACAAGCAGCCATTCCACACCGAAATTCAGCTCTCGCGTCAGGGCGATGCGGCTGCGGATGAATTCGGTGGCGATGATCACCAGCGCGGTCCACAGGCCGGGGGGGCGCATCAGCAGGAAATCCTCCAGAAGCAGGATGATGGCGAGCAGCCAAAGGGGCAGATATTCCGGGCGCCGGAGCGTCCAGGCGAAGATCAGGCACAGCAGAAAATCCGGACCGGGCAAGCTGCCGGCGGCGGCAGGATGGACCGGAAGCAGGCGCAGGAACATCAGGAAGGCCGCGACCGCCGCGAAGATCAGCCGGTGCGCCCAGATCGGGTTCAGCATGTTACCCATTGCCGCCCCCGCCGAGGACGACCTGCGGTGCGGGCAGGGCGGCGGGAAGTTCCGGGCCCTGATAGCCCTCGGGCAGGGGCTGGCTGGGCGGAGATGCGATCAGTGGTCCGGCATCGGTGATCGGCTCCAACTCATGGCTGCGCAGCACGCGCAGGAATTCCAGCCGCTGGTAATCCGCCGCCAGCGCCACCCGCAGGCGCTTGTCCGAGCCCATGACGACCTGACCGACCAGCAGGCCCGCCGGAAACACCTCGCCATCGCCCGAGGTCACGACGCGGTCGCCCGGTCGCACATCATCAGCGTTTTCCAGAAATTCCAGCGGGGGCAGGGGCGAGTTGTCGCCGGTCAGGATCGCCTTTTGCCCCGAAGGCTGTGCTTCGACCGGAATCCGGCTGTTGCTGTCGGTCAAAAGGATCACCCGGGACGTGGTCTGCCCCACGCCCGAGATGCGCCCGACCAGGCCGATCCCGTCCATCGTGGCCCATCCATCCACAATCCCGTCACGGCTGCCCACGTTCAGCAGCACCGATTGGCGGAACGGGCTGCCGCTGTCGGCCAGTACCACGCCGGTCACATGGGTCAGCTTGGGGTCAAGCCGGACATGGTTCAGATCGAGCAGACGGGCGTTCTTCTGTTCCAGTTGCAGGGCGGCCTCTTTCCAGGCCTTCATCTGTTGCAATTCATCCCTAAGCTGCTGGTTTTGCTCGTAAAGCCGCGTATAGCTTTGGAAATCGTCGATCACCGCGGTAAATTTGGTCACCGGCACCAGGGCCCAAGAGAAATCCGGCACCACATGGTCGATCAGCGCGGTGCGAAAGCGTTCAACCCGGGGCGAATCGACGCGCCACAGGATAAACAGGCCCAGCAGAAACAGGACCAGTAAACCCACGAGCACCCGGCGCAGGGGCCGGGTGAAATCCTCGGGCGAGGTGTTGCGCGCATTGGCCATTCAGCCGGCTTTCGGGACGTGTCAGCTATCGTAGTCGATGACGTGGCGAAGTTGCTTTTCATACTCCAGCGCCTTGCCGGTGCCCATGGCCACACAGTTCAAAGGTTCGTTGGCAACCGAGATCGACAGGCCGGTCTGTTCGCGCAAAGCCAGGTCAAGATCGCCCAGCAGCGCGCCGCCGCCGGTCAGCATCACGCCGCGGTCCACGATATCCGCCGCAAGGTCCGGCGGCGTGGTTTCCAGCGCCTGCATGACGGCATCGCAGATTTGCTGGACCGGTTCGGACAGCGCCTCGGCGACCTGGGCCTGATTTATTTCAGTTTCCTTCGGCACGCCGTTCAGAAGGTCGCGCCCCCGAATCTGCATGCTTTGTCCGCGTCCGTCATCGGGCATCCTTGCGGTGCCGATCGAGGTTTTGATGCGCTCGGCCGTGGATTCGCCGACCAGAAGGTTCATGTGCCGGCGCAGGTAGTTGATGATCGCCTCGTCCATCCGGTCGCCGCCGACGCGGACGGAACGGGCATAGACGATATCGCCCAAGGACAGCACCGCGACTTCAGTGGTGCCGCCGCCGATATCGACGACCATGCATCCGGTCGGATCAGTGATGGGCATCCCTGCGCCAATCGCCGCAGCGATGGGTTCCGAGATCAGACCGGCGCGGCGGGCGCCTGCCGACAACACCGACTGCCGGATCGCGCGCTTTTCCACCGGGGTTGCGCCGTAAGGCACGCAGACGATGATCTTGGGTTTGGAAATCGTGGACCGCTTGTGCACCTTGCGGATGAAATGCTTGATCATTTCCTCCGCCGTGTCGAAGTCGGCAATGACGCCGTCCCGCATCGGGCGGATGGCTTCGATGCTGCCCGGCGTGCGGCCCAGCATCAACTTGGCATCCTCACCCACCGCCAGAACCTGCTTTTTGCCGTCCTTGACGTGATAGGCCACCACTGACGGCTCGTTCAGCACGATGCCCTTGCCGCGCACATAGACCAGCGTGTTCGCCGTTCCAAGGTCGATGGCCATGTCCGAAGAAAACATGCCGAACAGGTTCATGAGGTGGCCCCGCCAAAGTCAGATCCGCCCTGAGTCGGAGCGATTCCGGCGGGCGCCTTCATTTAATGCCATGTGCTCCCGGGCGAAAGCCCCGAGGTCCAGTGCTACAGCTTTCCGCCGAGCATGTCCTTTTCAAACCTATCCAATGTCAAAGGGGCCAATTTCTGACCATCAATCAGTCTTTTCGAACATTTCCCGCCGATTCCGCGGGCTACGGAGGCTTCGGTTCCCTCGCTTGGCGGATGAGAAATCTGTGAAGCCGCGCCCGATATTGCGGCAAAACCGTCGCAGCGCGGGGTGGAACCTGCCTGTCCGGGTGCGGAACCCGGGACCTGGAACCTCGACGGAACCCGCCGGATCAGTCTGGCGCGGGCGGCTGGGCCTTCGGGGCTTCTGGCTTGACCGGTGGCAACGGCGGGGTCAGGCGCCAGTCGATGAACTCTGCCAGATAGTGCGAAAGCGCCGCGTGACCGGGTTGAAACGGTGTCCAGTCCTCGGCATCGGGAAAGCTTTCGCTGTCAAGGAAGGCCTCGGGATCGGCAATGCCAAGCTGGGCCAGAAGCGAGCGGTCCCCTTCCAGGAACTGCCGGTTGATCTCGCGCCGTTCGGCGGGGGGATAAAAATAGCGGCCGGGGCTGTCGGCGATCTCGGGCGGCTTCAGCTTGAAATAGTCCAGCATCGCCCGCTTGGCCTGCGGGCTGGTCAGGCAGGACAGGATATGAGTCTGAACGCGCGGCAGAGACTTGTTGACTAGCGCGTCCGTATCCACCCGCACCCGGTCCCAAAGCCCGCGCAGGCCGAGCGTGTCCATGAAATCCAGCGCCAGCGACCCCTCGGGCCAAAGCTTGCGGTTGTAGGGGCGGATCACCAGCGACTTTTGCCCATGCTGGCTGATGATGCGCTGCAGGATCGCGCGGAACTCCATGTTGTACCCACAATCGGTGATCGGCCCGAAATACTTGCCACGCACCGATTGCGCATAGGAGCTTTCCAGAAGCTGATCGTAGCGGCGCAGATAGACGAGGAACAGCACCGGCACTTCGGGCGCCTCGTCGCGCAGACGGTCGATCAGTTTTTCCAGTTGGGCCGGGCGCGCGTAATCCTCGGCCGAGATCAGCAGCCTCTTGCAGTCAGAGCTGAGGTCCAGCATCGCGGACAGATCACTCCACAGGCTGGTCTGGCCAGGGGATTGCTGCACCGCAGGGCTGTGGTTGCCATTGGCCCGGGCCGCGCGCGCCGGGTCGCGGTATTCGGGTT
>JANLQT010000262.1:0-3145 GCA_031368035.1 Rhodobacterales bacterium
GCGGGCGGCACGATCTCGGCATAAGTCCAGATCGGCCAGGCGTTGTCGTATAGGTCCAGTTTCGGCACGAAATCGGTCAGGTCGATATTGGCCTGCCAGAACGCGTCAATGGTCCCGACATCGCGCCAGTAGGGCTCGGTCTCCAGCCCCGACTTGACGCAGGACTCCGAGAACTTGTGCGCCATTGCCTTGCCGCCCTTCACGATGGCCGGGATCAGGTCCATGCCGAAATCGTGCTGGCTGGTGTCGTCCTTCATGTCTTTCATCAGCATATCGCGCAGAAAGACCCAGTCGAACACATAAATCCCCATCGAGGCCAAGGCGTTCAGCGGATCGCCCGGAATGCCCGGCGGGTCTGCCGGCTTTTCCAGAAAGTCGGTGATCCGCATGTGCTTGTCGACATGCATGACGCCAAAGGCCACCGCCTCCATCCGCGGCACGGTCAGACAACCGATGGTGACATCCGCGCCGGACGAGACATGCTGTTGCAGCATCACCTCGTAATCCATCTTGTAGATATGGTCCCCGGCCAGCACGACAACGAATTTGATGCCATAGCTGTCGATGATGTCGATGTTCTGCGCCACCGCATCGGCGGTGCCGCGATACCAGTTCACCTCGTCCATCCGCTGGCTTGCCGGCAGGATATCCAGATATTCGTTCCGTTCCGCCCGCAGAAAGCCCCAGCCGCGCTGCACATGGCGGATCAAGGAATGCGCCTTGTACTGCGTCGCAATCGCCATCTTCCGGATGCCGGAGTTCAGGGCGTTGGACAGCGCAAAGTCGATGATGCGGGTCTTGCCGCCGAAATAGACCGCCGGTTTGGCCCGGCTGTTGGTCAATTCTTTCAGACGACTGCCCCGCCCGCCTGCGAGCACGAAGGCCATGGCCTGCGAGGATAGCCTTGTGTTCGGACGTGGTTGTTGCATGAAGCTTCCTCCCTGGTGCGGGCTCTCCCGCTTGAAATCATCCCTGCCGGAAATACAAAACCGACAGCGGCGGCAGCGTGACCAGCGCCGAATGGCTTTGGCCCTGATACGGCACGGCTTCCGCCGTCAGCCCGCCCATGTTGCCCCGGTTGCCGCCGCCATAAATGCCGGCATCGGTGTTCAGGATTTCGCTCCATTGCCCCGGCCCGGTCAGCCCCAGCCGGATGCGCCGCTCCACCGGCGTCATGTTCACCGCCACCATCACCTCTGCATCCCCCGCCTCCCCGCGGCGAATCCAGGCATAGGTGCAGTTTTCCGCGTCATTGCTGTCCAGCCACTGAAAGCCTTCCGGCTGACAATCGGCCCGGTACAGCGCCGGTGTCTCGCGGTAAACCCGGTTCAGATCCCGCACCAGGCTTTGCACGCCCTGATGCTCGGGCAGGTCCAACTGGTGCCAATCGAGGCTCTGGTTGTGCGCCCATTCTTTGCCTTGGGCAAACTCCTGCCCCATGAACAAAAGCTTCTTGCCCGGATGCGCCCACATGAACCCGTAATAGGCGCGCAGGTTGGCAAACTTCTCCCACGCCGTGCCCGGCATCTTCGACAGCATGGAGCCTTTGCCGTGCACCACCTCGTCATGGCTGATCGGCAGGATGTAATTCTCGCTCCACGCATAATGCAGCCCGAAGGTCATCTGGTGGTGGTGGAACTTCCGGTAAATCGGGTCTTTCTGGATGTAACTCAGGGTGTCGTTCATCCACCCCATGTTCCATTTGAACCCGAACCCCAAGCCCCCCATATCCGCCGGCCGCGACACCCCCGGACACGCCGTCGATTCCTCGGCAATCGTCATGATCCCCGGCACCTGCCCATAAGCCGCGATATTGGCCCGGCGCAGCACGTCAATGGCCTCGTAATTCTCGCGGCCGCCGTCCTTGTTCGGGATCCACTGGCCTTCGCTGCGGGAATAATCACGGTACAGCATCGACGCCACCGCATCCACGCGCAGCCCGTCCAGATGATATTCCTCCAGCCAATACAACGCGTTCGAGATCAGATAGTTCGAAACCTCCGTCCGCCCGTAATTGTAGATCAAGGTGTTCCAATCCTGATGGAACCCCTCGCGCGGGTCGGAGTGCTCGTACAGCGGCGTGCCGTCAAAATGGCCAAGCCCATGCGAATCGGACGGGAAATGCCCCGGCACCCAGTCCAGCAGCACCCCCAGCCCCTTGCGATGCGCGGCATCCACGAACGCCCGAAACTCTTGCGGCGTGCCATGCCGGATCGTCGGCGCGAACAGGCCCACCGGCTGATAACCCCAACTGCCATCAAACGGATATTCGCTGACCGGCAGCATCTCGATATGGGTAAACCCCATGTCGGCCACGTAATCCACCAATTGCTCGGCCAGTTCCAGATAAGACAGCATCCGGTTGCCCGGCGCGCGCCGCCACGACCCCAGATGCACCTCGTAAACCGAGATCGGTTGGTCGATCTTGTGCTTCAACCCGCGCGCGCCCATCCAGTCCTGATCGGCCCAATGCGCCCCGCGCAAATCCCGCACCACGCTGGCATTGGCCGGAGGATGTTCCGAGCCGAACCCCACCGGGTCCGCCTTCAGCGGCATCATCGCCCCAGAAGGCGTGCGGATTTCATACTTGTAGCTCGACCCGTCCTTCAGCCCGGGAATGAAAATCTCCCACACCCCGGTCGCACCGCGCCGCCGCATCGCATGACGCCGCCCGTCCCAGATGTTGAAATCGCCCACCACCGAGACGCGCTGCGCATTGGGCGCCCAGACGGCGAAATGCACGCCCTCGACGCCTTCATGCACCATCAGATGCGCGCCCAAGACATGCCACAGCCGTTGCAGCGTGCCCTCGCCCAGCAGGTATTCATCCATCTCGCCCAGCACCGGGCCGAAACGGTAAGCGTCCTCGAACTCCCACATCGTACCGTCGAACGCCTTGCCGCGCAAACGGTAACCCGCGCGCTTCTTCAGCACCGCCTCGAACAGACCGGGGCAGCCCTCCACCGGCACCGCCGGCATCGGCTCACCCTTGCCTTCGGGCAGTACCCACAGCGCCTCGGCCCCCGGCACGAAGGCCGTCACCGTGCCTTTGCCGCCCCGGTCATGCGGGCCCAACACGGCAAACACATCGCCATGCCGGCCTTCGACGATGGCCCGCGCCGCACCGGGGTCGATCATTGTCGCT
>JANLQT010000269.1:0-4641 GCA_031368035.1 Rhodobacterales bacterium
CGCCTTGGGTCTGACGCGCCCCGAACCGCGCCGGATCGTGGTGGCTGGATCCAGATCCTGCGGCTGGATGAGTCCAGATGAATATCTGATCGTGCTGCCTTATGACGAGGCAGGGCCCGCGATGGCGACGCTGGGCCAGCATCTGGCGGGCACGCATCATCTGGTCGCCAATGTCTCGGACGCCCGTGCGGTGTTCCGGATCGAGGGCGCGAAGGCGGGCCAGGTGCTGACCAAGCTGATGCCGGTGGATTTTGCTACTTTGGCCCCCGGCGAGCTGCGCCGCTCCCGCGCCGCGCAGGTGGCGGCGGCGGTCTGGATGCAGGACGGCGGCTTCACACTGGTGTGCTTCCGCTCGGCGGCGGGGTATGTGATGGGGCTGCTGAGCCATTCGGCGATGCCGGGCAGCGAGTTGGTCTGAGCGAACCCGCCGGGTGGCTGCGGCAGGGGTCCAAACGGAGCGCGGCCTGATTGGACAGACGCCAAACCGGCAAGATGTCACGGAACAACCCGACCCGGTCGCGCGTTGCTGCCAATGATACCTCTGCCCCGCGCCTTTTGCGGGGACCCACCCTTGACCTTCCCACCCCGCCGCCGCTTATTACCCCCAAGCGCAACGAACAGGAGTCCACCATGGCATTCACCCTTCCCGACCTTCCCTATGCCCACGACGCGCTCGCCGCGCTTGGGAAGTCGAAGGAAACGCTCGAATATCACCACGACCTGCACCACAAGGCCTATGTCGACAACGGCAACAAGCTGGTGGCCGGCACGGAATGGGAGTCCAAGTCGGTCGAAGAGATCGTCAAGGGCACCTACAACGCCACCTCGGTCGCGCAGAACGGCATTTTCAACAATGTCTCGCAGCACTGGAACCATGCGTTGTTCTGGGACGTGATGGGCCCGGGCGAAAAGAAGATGCCGGGGGCGCTGGAAACGGCGCTGGTGGGCAGCTTCGGCTCGGTGCAGAAGTTCAAGGACGATTTCGCGGCTGCCGGTGCGGGCCAGTTCGGCGCGGGCTGGGCCTGGCTGGTGAAGGATGCGAGCGGCGCGCTGAAGGTCACCAAGACCGAGAACGGCGTGAACCCCTTGTGCTTTGGCCAGACCGCGCTGCTGGGCTGCGATGTGTGGGAGCATTCCTATTACATCGACTTCCGCAACAAGCGGCCGGCCTATCTGACCAACTTTCTGGAGAAGCTGGTGAATTGGGAAGCGGTCGCCGCCAAGCTGTGATCTTTCGCAAAGATGGGTGAATAACCCATCCTACGGGCCCGCCCTTTGGGGCGGGCTTTTTCTTGACCGGCGGGGGTTCTGATGCAGGGCGAGGCGCGCAAGGGCATTGCGGCGATCATCGCCGCCTGCGCGATCTGGGGCTTTGCGCCGCTGCTGTATCACCGCATCGCGGAAGTGCCGGCGCTGGAGATCATGGCGCACCGGACGCTGTGGACCGCCGTGCTGCTGGGGGCGATTGCCGCCGCGCAGGGTCGGCTGGGCGAGGCGAAAGCGCTGGTGACCGGGCCGGATCGGGGCCGTATCGTTGCAGCGGCGCTGCTGATCGGGTTCAACTGGGGGCTGTTCATCTGGGCGGTGACGGCGGGGCGGGCGGTGGAAGCCTCGCTGGGCTATTACATCCTGCCGCTGGTGTCGGCCGTTTTGGGGCGGGTGCGGCTGGCGACGGCTGGGCTGGCGGCCTATCTGAACCCGACGCTGCAACTGGCCTCGGCGGTCTGGATCATGGGCGAGCCGGTGACGGTCTGGCACGGGGTCGCGCTGGCGCTGATCTGGGCGGCGATTGCGCTGTATTCCGCAGCGGCGTGGATGAAAGAGCGACCGGTTTCCGCGCCGTAGGATGGGTGATTCACCCATCTTGTGGGTCAGCCCGGATTGACCGCCACCCAGCCGCGAAAGCTGAACGCGGCGTAGAACAGCTCCACCTGGTCAAACCCCGCCTGCCGCAGCAGCGCCTCTTCGTCCGCGGGCGCCACCACCGGCAACTGGTTGCCGATCGCGGTGATCGCTCGCCGCGCCTGATCTTCCGGCACGCCATTGCTGATCCCGAATTCGGCAAACCGGCCCAGCCAGCGCGCTTTGCCCACGTCGTCCTGTGGGAACGAATGATGCGCCATCACCAGAGGAGCGCCGGGTTTCAACCTTGTGCGCAGGGCGTGCAGGGTTGCCAAGCGGTCCTCGCGCGGCACGAAATGCAGCGTCAGCAGGCAGGTCGCCCCATCGAACGGCCCCGGCGGCGCATCACCGATCAGCCCCTCGCAAAACGTCACCCGGTCCTGCAACGGCCCCAGCCTGTCTCGCGCCACATCCAGCATCGCGGCGGACGGATCGACCCCCACGAACCGCCAGCTTGGCCGCGCCTCGGCCAAAGCCTGCGATTCCATGCCGCCGCCGGCCCCCAGCACCAGAATCTCGGCCTTGGCCCCACAGTGTTCGGCCAGCAAGATGCCCATCATCCGGTGCAGATCGCGCAAGCCCGGCACTTGCTGCGCCGCGCGGTCGGCGTAGTTCACGATGGCGGCGGGGTCTTTGAAGGCTGACATGAGGCGTGCTTTCGTCTTTGAGGGGGCAGGTCGCCGGGGGTCAGTTCCCGGCCAAAGGCGCGCGGCCCGCTTCGGTCAGAATTTGCGTGGCGGTGGTCACGAGTGGGGTCTGATCGACCGTCAGCATGCCACGCCTTGGCCGGTCCAGATCGAAGATCAGCGCCAGAAGCAGCACGATCAGCACCATCAGCAACATCACGGGCAGGGGCGGAAACATGCCGTTCTCGCCCGCAGACAGACCGATGACCCACCCCAGAAACAGCAGCGACGCGATCAGCAGATACAGCACCGCCTCGGGCACATGGCGATGCAGGTTGGCGTCCAGCACGGAAAAGCTGTCGATCATGTCGTTCAGCGCCGAAACCACCGCGCCGGTCGCCTCGTTGGGCTTGATCCGATTGGCGTCTGCGGCGATCTTCCAGGCCGTCCGAAACACTGCCGCCGAAGTCTGCACCTCGGTGTCGTAGCGCGCCTCGTCGGTCAGGGTCATGCCGGTCGTCTTCAACCGGCTTGCGGCATAATCGGCAAGGGCGCTGCGCAGCGCGTCGCGGTCGGTGCCCGCCAGAAGATCGCTGCGCAGCCAGGCGGTGCCGATGGCATTGGCCTCGTTCACCACGGACACCGAATGATCGTCGAACCGGCTGAGCGCCAGCGAGAAGCTGAACCCCACCAGCAGCGCCAGAAGCCCCATGAGCGAGGCTTGCAGCGCCGAGACTTGCGCCCTTTCGGCCTCGCTGACATGGGCAGAGCGGCGCCGTCCCCGCCGCGCGCCCAAAATCGTGACGCCAAACAGCAGGGCCAGCAGCACCGGAACCAGCACGGTGGTGGGAATGGCATACAGCATGTTGTTTGGCGATGTCATACTTGGCGCATCCCCTTGTCCAACCGCTTCGTATCAGTGCGGCCGTGCCCGCCGCTGTCTGCTCCTGTCGGGCCCCGCGTCACTGACCCCGACCGAGACGTCCGCGCAAGGACTCCACCAGAGATGGCACATCCGGGGCGACGCTGAAATGGCCGCGCAGGCTGCCATCGGCAAAACCCTCGGCGATGACATGATCCAGCAGGGTGATCAGCGGCTGCCAATAGTCTGCGATGTCCAGCAGGAAGATCGGCTTGCGGTGCAAGCCGATCTGGGCCCAGGTCAGCACCTCGAAGAACTCGTCCAGCGAGCCCGCGCCGCCCGGCAGCATCACGATCGCGTCCGAGTTCATGAACATGACCTTCTTGCGTTCATGCATTGTCTCGGTGATCACCAGCGTGGTCAGATCGGTCTTGCCGACCTCCAGCGCCAGCAGATGCGTCGGGATCACCCCCAGTGTCTGCGCCCCGGCGGATTGGGCTGCCCGCGCCACCTCGCCCATCAGTCCGACATCACCCGCGCCGTAAACCAGCCGCCAGCCCTGACCGGCAAGGCTGCGGCCAAAGGCGCGAGCGGCCTCGGCATGGGCCGGATTGGTCCCCGAGCGCGCGCCACAGAAAACACAAATCGACACACATATCGAAGGAAGCGGGGTCATGGGCGCAAAATCTTTGAAAACCTGTGGACTCTGGCGGTGATAATGGCTTGGTTTCGGAAAGGGAAGCAGGGACCGGCAACAGGTCCCGCGAGCCTAAGGGGGACAGACATGGCCAAGTGGTCAGAAATGAGCGGCGAGAGGCGCGGCGCGCTCGTCGCGTTGGTGGTAATCCTGATCGGCGGTGCGGGCTATGGCATCTGGAAATCCGGTGAGCCCTTGCCGGATCCTGTGGCGCAGTCGGGCAGTTCAGCCGATGCCCCGGCCGCTGCGACCGCCACAGCGACTGACCCTTCCACAACGCCCGCCACAGCGACCGCCACAGCGACTGCCGCAGCGACCGCCACAGCGACTGACCCTGCCGCAGCGACCGCCCCTGCCGCAGCCCCTGCCGCAGACCCGGCCACAACTGCCCCGGCTGTCACGGCCGCTGCAACCGCTCCCGCTGGCGACACCGCTGCCGCAGCGCCCGAACCCGCCGCAGCGCCAGAACCCGCCGCAGCGTCCGAACCCGCCCATGTGCCGCCGAAAGCCGCGCAACTGGATCTGGTCCGCATCGAGCCGGACGGCTCTGCCAC
>JANLQT010000333.1:0-3085 GCA_031368035.1 Rhodobacterales bacterium
AAGCGGGCAATGGTATCGCCCCAGACCGAGATACGGTTCAACAACAAGGATCTGGCCAAAGCCACGCCGACCGAGATGCGCAAGATGCGCGGCAACCGGATGTCGATGATCTTCCAGGAGCCGATGTCCTCGCTGAACCCGGTGTACCGCGTCGGCACGCAAATCGCCGAGGTGCTGCGGGTTCACAACAAGATATCCAAGAAAGCCGCCTGGGCGCGGTCGATCGAACTGCTGCGCGAAGTGCAGATCCCCGACCCCGAGGCCCGGGTGAACCAGTATCCGCACCAGTTGTCCGGCGGCCAGCGCCAGCGCGTGATGATCGCGATGGCCTTGGCCAACAAGCCCGACGTGCTGATCGCCGACGAACCCACCACGGCGCTGGACGTGACGGTGCAGGCCGAAATCCTGAACCTGATCAAGGCGCTGAAGGAAAAGACCGGCATGGCGGTGATCCTGATCACCCATGATCTGACTGTGGTGCGCCAGTTCGCCGATTATGTCTATGTCATGCAGCACGGCGTCGTGCGCGAAGAGGGCGTCACCGAAGCCCTGTTCACCAACCCCCAGCATCCCTACACCAAACGGCTGCTGTCCTCCGAACCCAAGGGTCAGGCCAACTTGCTGACCGGAAGCCCCGAAACCGTCCTCTCCGGCAAGGATGTGCGCGTCACCTACACCCTGCGCAAGGGCGGCGCCTTCCGCGGCACCTATTCCAGCCTGCAAGCCGTGGACGGCCTGTCGCTGGACCTCAAACGCGGGGAAACCCTGGGCCTCGTCGGCGAAAGCGGCTCGGGCAAGACCACCTTCGGCCAGGCCCTGATGCGGCTGAACACCCTGTCCGGCGGCGAGGTCACCTTCCTGGGCGAGCGGATCGAAGCTTACAGCCGGGGCGAAATGAAACACCTGCGTTCCCGCATGCAGATCGTGTTCCAGGACCCGTTCGCTTCGCTCAACCCTCGCATGTCGGTGCGCCAGATCATCGAAGAGGGCCTGACCGTCAACGGTATCGGCAAATCCGGCCGCGACCGCGTTGAACGTGTCCGCACCGCCCTGCGCGATGCCGGCCTGCCCGACACCATCCTCAACCGCTTCCCGCATGAGTTTTCCGGCGGCCAGCGCCAACGCCTCGCCATCGCCCGCGCCATCGCGCTGGAGCCCGAGTTCATCCTGCTGGACGAGCCGACCTCGGCGCTCGATCTGTCCGTCCAAGCGCAAATCATTGATCTCTTGCGCAAATTGCAGGCCGACAAGGGCCTCAGCTACCTGTTCATCTCCCATGACCTGAAGGTAGTGCGCGCCCTCTGCCACCGGGTGATCGTCATGCAGAACGGCCAGATCGTCGAACAGGGCCCTGTCAAACAGGTCCTGGAAACCCCCGCCACCGACTACACCCGCCGCCTCGTCAGAGCGGCCTTTGACATTGCAACCTAAGGACAGATCATGGCGAAACCCGTCGTCACCTTTATCGGAGCCGGCTCTGCCGTCTTCACCAAGAACATTGCCGGCGATATCCTGCAGCGGAAAGCCTTGGCCAACGCCGAAATCCGGCTGATGGACATCAACCCCCAGCGGCTGTCCGAATCCGAAACCATCGTCGGCAAACTGGCCTCGACCCTTGGCGTCACGGCCACGGTCAAGACCTACACCAACCAGCGTCAGGCGCTGGACGGCACCGATTTCGTGGTCTGCTGCTTTCAGGTCGGCGGCTATGATCCCTGCACCATCACCGACTTCGTAGTGCCGAAGATGTTCGGCCTGCGCCAGACCATCGCCGACACCCTTGGCATTGGCGGCATCATGCGCGGCATCCGTACCGTGCCGGTGCTGTGGGGCATCTGCGAGGATATGATGCAGGTCGCCCCCAACGCGATCATGCTGCAATACGTCAACCCGATGGCCATCAACACCTGGTCCATCGCCGCGAAATACCCGAAAATCCGGCAGGTCGGCCTGTGCCATTCGGTTCAGGGCACGGCTTACGAACTGGCGCGCGATCTCGACATTCCGGTCTCGGAAATCCGCTACAAGGCCGCTGGCATCAACCACATGGCGTTCTACATGACCTTCGAACATCGTCAGCCCGACGGCTCTTACAAGAACCTCTACCCCGATCTGGTCAAGGGCTACCACGAGGGGCGCTTCCCCAAACCAAGTTCCTGGAACCCGCGCTGCCCGAACAAGGTGCGCTATGAAATGCTGACCCGGCTTGGCTATTTTGTCACCGAAAGCAGCTAGCATTTCGCCGAATACACCCCCTGGTTCATCAAGCGCGACCGGCCCGACCTGATCGAGAAATTCGGCATCCCGCTTGACGAATACCCGGTGCGCTGCATTGAACAGATCGCGCGCTGGAAAAAGGAAGCGGCCTCGCTGGCCAATGCCACCACGGTCGAAGTGAAGGAAAGCCACGAATACGCCAGCCAGATCGTCAATTCGGTGGTGACGGGCGAGCCTTCGGTGATCTACGGCAACCACGGCAACAAGGGCTATATTCCCCAGTTGCCCGATGGCTGTGCGGTCGAAGTGCCGACCCTGGTCGACTCGATGGGCCTGCAACCCACTGTCGTGACGGGGATTCCGCCGCAACTGATCGCCCTGATGCGGACCAACATCAACGTGCAGGATCTGACGGTTCAGGCGCTTCTGACCGAAAACCCCGAGCATATCTACCACGCCGCCATGCTGGACCCGCACACCGCGGCAGAGTTGGACCTGCAACAAATCTGGGATCTGACCCACGATTTGCTGGTGGCCCACGGCGACTGGCTGCCGGCATGGGCACGTCCCAAGACGTCGAAGGTCGCGTAAATTGGTGCCGCGGCATCTCGTCATCGTCGGAGGCGGCACGGCCGGTTGGCTGGCCGCGATGACCCTGTCCGATGTCGCGGCCCGCAAGCCTCCGGGCCTGCGGATCACCGTCATTGAAAGCTCGAAAATCGGCACCATCGGCGTCGGGGAAGGCTCGACAGCGGTGTTCCGGCAGATGCTGCACTATTTCAAGTTGGACGAGGACGACTTCCTGCGCGAGACGGGGGCGACGATCAAGTTCGGCATTCGTCACAAGGATTGGCGGCGGGTCGGCTTT
>JANLQT010000416.1:0-1523 GCA_031368035.1 Rhodobacterales bacterium
CTTCCGAGACGGTCGCGGTGATCATGGCATTCTCCCGTTTCTTACAAAACGTAAGATATGTCAGTTTCGTACAAAACGGAAGCCCCCGGAAGCTTCCCTGTGCAATCTCGGCCAATCATGGTTAACGAAAAATGAACGAAATTTGCGAAATCCTGTAATTCCAGCGACTTACCAACTATTGCACGCGTGCAACAATCCAATTTGCACACCCTTGACGCGAACCCCGCGCCTCCCCACACTCCAAAGGATGCGCCTTCTCGCCCTCCTCCTCCTCACCGCCTGCGCCGCCTCGCCCGCCCCCTCAATGTGGGGCGCTCAATCCCAAACCGCCTCGCTCAACAACCGCGACTACACGATCTGGTGGACCTCCGAAGATTTCGAGATCATCCGCCACGGCTGGGCCTCCCCCAGCCAGCACCAACAAATCCGCGCCGACATGCTGACCCTCGTCCCGCAAGTCACCGGCTGCACGATGCTGGATGCGGCCGTCACCGGAGACAGCGGCGAAATGCACGGCCCGCTCACTTGCTGAACAGCAGCACTTTCCCGGCATAGACCCCGGCAGCGATGAACAGGGCGCCCCACATCGGCGAGCCCAAGGCGAACTCCCCCACCCCCCAGGCAATCGGCAAGCCAGCCGTCACCCAGCGCACCCAGCGCTTTGCGAACATCGGATGGGACGGGTCCAGCAGGGGGCGGCGTTCACGCATCCCGCCACGCTACAGGCCCCAACCCCGCTGGACAACCCCGCCATTCCGCGCTTGTCTGGCCCAAAGAGGTGCCCCATGATCGCAAGCCTGCTGTTCTCCCTTCTCGTCGGCGCCATCGCCGGCTGGATCGCCTCCAAGCTGGTGGCCGGCACCAGCCTCGGCCTTGGCGCAAACATCGTCGTCGGCATGGTCGGCGCGGTGATCGCCCGCTGGGTGTTCCCGTTCCTTGGCTTCCCCGGCGGCTTCATCGCCTCGATCTTCCACGCCACCATCGGCGCGGTGGTCCTGCTGGTGCTGCTCCGCGTCGTGAAGCGCCTCTGATCCGGGCATGACCGGCCCCTTTATCCTGACGGCGATCTTCGTCGGGCTGGGCCTTGCCGCGCTGGCCGGCGTCTGGTTCGCCCGCCGCAAACCGCCGCCGAACTGGATCATCGTCGATGGCTCCAACGTGCTGCACTGGGACCAGAACCGCCCCGACATGCAAACCGTCGCGCGCGTCCTGCGCGTGATCGAGGCGCAGGGCTTTGTCCCGGTGGTCTGGTTCGACCGCAACGTGGGCTACAAGGTCGGCGACCGCTTTCTGTCCGAGGCAGACCTCGCGGACCGGCTGACCCTGCGCACGTCGCGGGTGTTTCTGGCGGGCAAGGACACCCCGGCGGACCCTTGGGTGCTGGCACAGGCGCGCGATTTGCAGGCCATGATCGTCACCAACGACCGCTTCCGCGACTGGGCCGAAGCGCATCCCGAGGTGACGGGGCGCGGCCTCTTGATCCGGGGGCGGCTGGAGGACGGCGTGGTCACGCTGGACCTGCC
>JANLQT010000428.1:0-2749 GCA_031368035.1 Rhodobacterales bacterium
CCGGGCGCGGCATCTGGCGGAGTTTGGCCGGGGCGCGCAGGTCCCGCGGGGGGGGGGCGGCGGTGACCTATCACCATCTGCTGCTGCCGCGGCATGCCTTGCTGCGGGCAGAAGGCGCCTGGGCGGAAAGTTTCTATCCGGGGGAGGAGGCGTTGCGGATGCTGCTGGCTGCCGACCGCTCGGCGGTGGCGCGGGCGGTTCTGGGGCGGGATGCGGGGATGGGAGAGGATCTGGCGGCGGTCTATGGGCCGCGCTGTCTGCCTTTGCTGACGGGACGAGAGGCGCGCGCGCGGCTGACAGAGGCAATCCTGGTCGCCTGAAACGCCCGCGCGGTCAGGGCAGGATATGCAGCCAGAACCAGGCGGTGAAAATCGCCGCCCCGGTGCCGAACAGCACGGCAGAGGCGTTGGCCCGGCGGCCCACGGCATACATGTGGGCGAACAGATAGGCATTGGCGCCCGGGGGCATGGCGGCGGTGACGACCGAGGACCGCAGGGCGGGAACGTCCAGCTTGAACACCTGCGCCAGGCTGTAGGTCACCACCGGATGCACCACCAGCGCCAGCAGCACGATCAGGGCGACGATGGCCTTGTCACCCTCGATCTTGTAGCGGAACAGCACGGCGCCAAGGCCGAACAGCGCCGTGGGAAGGCCCGCCTTGCCCAGAAGGTCGGTGGCGGCGTCGATGGCTCCGGGCAGGGGCAGGCCCGAGATGTTCACGGCAAACCCCAGCGCGATGGCCACCACAAGGGGCTGGGTGAAGACCGCGCGCAAGACCTTTTTCGACACCTCGGCCGGGGACAGGTTCAGGCCATGGTGGCGGACCAGTTCCATGAAGGTGATGCCGAAGCCGTAAAACAGCGGCGAGTGCAGCGAGATGATCGCGTAGTTGGCGCTGAGCGCGCCGGGTCCATAGGCGCGTTCGGTGATGGGCAGGCCGAGCAGCAGCGTGTTGGAGAACATGGCGGCGAAACCCGTCGCCACCGCCTCGTCCAGCGGGCGGTGGAACAGCTTCCAGGTCAGGGTGAAGGCGATGGCAAAGCACAGGAAGGCGCCGGCGTAAAAGCTGGTGACAAGGCCCCAGGAATAGCTGGTGCCAAGGTCCATATGCGCCATTTGGCGGAACAGAAGGCAGGGCACGGCGATGCCTTGCGCGAAGTTCATCAGCGTATCGACGGCGCTTTCGCTGAACGATCCGCGCCGGGCCATGAAGTAGCCAAGACCGATCACCACGAAGACCGGCAGGATGACGTCCAGCAGGATCTGCACGTCAGTCCTCGAACTGAAGGGTCAGGCCGTCATAGGCGGGGCGGATGCCGGGCGGCAACTCGGCTTCGAGCGTGGCATAGTCCATGTCGAGATGCATGTTGGTGATGATGGCTTGGCCGGGGTGCGCGCGGGCGATCCAGGTCAGCGTCATGGCAAGGTGGGCGTGGGTCGGATGCGGTTTGCGGCGCAGGGCATCGACGATCAGGCAGGGGACATTGGTGATCTGGTCCCACGCCGCATCGGGCAGGGCGACGGCGTCGGGGATATAGGCGAGGGGGCCGATGCGGAAACCCAAAGCATTCGTCGGGCCGTGATCGACCTGGAACGGGATCAGGGTGACGGTTCCGCCGGGGCCGGGAACCTCGACCGGGTCACGGGTGATCGAGCGCAGGTCCAGGATCGGCGGATAGGGGCTGCCGGGGGGCTGGATGAAGGCATAGCCAAAGCGCGAGATCAGGTCGTTCTGCGTCGCTCCGTCCGCCCAGGCGGGCAGGCGGCGGCCCATGTTGAACACCACTTGCCGCAGATCGTCGATGCCGTGGGTGTGGTCAGCATGGGCATGGGTGTAGACAACGCCGTCCAGCGTGCCGACACCGGCGTCCAGCAGCTGCTCGCGCATGTCGGGAGAGGTGTCGATCAGGACGCGGGTGGTGCCTTCGGGGCTGATGCGTTCCACCAGCACCGAGCAGCGGCGGCGGTGGTTCTTGGGGTTGGTGGGGTCGCAGTCGCCCCAGTCATTGCCGAGACGAGGCACGCCGCCGGAGGAGCCGCAGCCGAGGATGGTGAAGCGCAGGGTCATGTCGGGGCCTTGGCAGCGCGGGTGAACAGGCGGTCGAAATTGGCAGAGGTGGCGGCGGCGAATTCGGGCACGGTCAGGCCGAAGATCTGGGCGCCGACGCGGGCGGTGTGGGCGGTGTAGGCGGGCTCGTTCCGGCGGCCTCGGAACGGGACGGGGGCGAGGTAGGGGCTGTCGGTTTCGACGAGGATGCGGGTGAGGGGGGCGTCGGCGAAGATGTCGCGCAGGGCTTGCGATTTGGGGAAGGTCGCGATGCCGGACATGGAGAGGTAAAAGCCCATCTCAAGCGCCGCTTGCGCGAGGCGGGGGCCGGAGGAAAAGCAATGCATCACGCAGGGATAAGGGGCGATCTTCATGCCTTGGGCAAGGATGGCTTCCATATCGTCGTCGGCGTCTCGGGCGTGGATGATGAGGGGAAGCTGGGTGGCCTGGGCGGCCTCGATATGGATGCGGAGCGAGGTTTTCTGGATCGCCGCGCTGTCTGGGGTGTAGTGGTAGTCTAGGCCGCTTTCGCCGTAGGCAACGAGTTTGGGGTGACGGGCGAAGGCGACGAGTTCTTCCACCGAGGTCAGGGGTTCTTCGGCGGCAGACATCGGGTGGGTGCCGACGGTGTAGAACACGCCATCATAGGCCTCGGCAATGGCGCGGACGGAGGGTTCGTTGCGGATGCGGGCGCAGATGGCG